>NZ_JASCPM010000150.1:0-255 GCF_029960215.1 Pseudomonas sp. PS01301
GGGGGGGGGGGGGGGGGGGGGGGGGGGGGGGGGGGGGGGGGGGGGGGGGGGGGGGGGGGGGGGGGGGGGGGGGGGGGGGGGGGGGGGGGGGGGGGGGGGGGGGGGGGGGGGGGGGGGGGGGGGGGGGCGGGGGGGGGGGGGGGGGGGGGGGGGGGGGGGGGGGGGGGGGGGGGGGGGGGGGGGGGGGGGGGGGGGGGGGGGGGGGGGGGGGGGGGGGGGGGGGGGGGGGGGGGGGGGGGGGGGGGGGGGGGGGGG
>NZ_JASCPM010000151.1:0-255 GCF_029960215.1 Pseudomonas sp. PS01301
GACTGCGTGAAGTCGGAATCGCTAGTAATCGCGAATCAGAATGTCGCGGTGAATACGTTCCCGGGCCTTGTACACACCGCCCGTCACACCATGGGAGTGGGTTGCACCAGAAGTAGCTAGTCTAACCCTCGGGAGGACGGTTACCACGGTGTGATTCATGACTGGGGTGAAGTCGTAACAAGGTAGCCGTAGGGGAACCTGCGGCTGGATCACCTCCTTAATCGACGACAACAGCTGGCTCATGAGCTCCCACAC
>NZ_JASCPM010000152.1:0-255 GCF_029960215.1 Pseudomonas sp. PS01301
GTCAAGAAATTCTGTAGCCGGGATGCCCTTTGGGAGGCACTCCAGCGAATCGGGTATGTGATATTTGTGGGTTGTCTTGCTGCGAACTTTCGGTTCGTGTCATCTCCACAGTCACCGCAATCTGGTCGTTCGACGCAAATTGCTTGGGTGTTATATGGTCAAGCCTCACGGGCAATTAGTATGGGTTAGCTCAACGCCTCACAGCGCTTACACACCCCACCTATCAACGTCGTAGTCTTCGACGGCCCTTCAGGG
>NZ_JASCPM010000153.1:0-255 GCF_029960215.1 Pseudomonas sp. PS01301
ACAGCTAGGAGGTTGGCTTAGAAGCAGCCACCCTTTAAAGAAAGCGTAATAGCTCACTAGTCGAGTCGGCCTGCGCGGAAGATGTAACGGGGCTCAAACCAGGTACCGAAGCTACGGGTATCACCTTCTGGTGATGCGGTAGAGGAGCGTTCTGTAAGCCTGTGAAGGTGAGTTGAGAAGCTTGCTGGAGGTATCAGAAGTGCGAATGCTGACATGAGTAACGACAATGGGTGTGAAAAACACCCACGCCGAAAG
>NZ_JASCPM010000154.1:0-255 GCF_029960215.1 Pseudomonas sp. PS01301
ACATCACCCGCGAAGATGGCTCCCTCGACATGGGTGCCTATGTGTTCTGCACGCTCGATGCGCTGCGCACGGCCCTGCGCCGCCGCGATGTCTTCGTCTCGCCCAGTTGGCGCTATGCCGACCCGCGCCTTGGCCTGCTCGACGGTGCCGAATGGCTGGCGGCGCGACCGATCATCTGCCGGTCACTGGGCCTGACCATCGACGCCAAAACCACCCTGGACGCCTTGTCCGTCGAGCTGGATGCAACCTGGCTGG
>NZ_JASCPM010000155.1:0-255 GCF_029960215.1 Pseudomonas sp. PS01301
TGCTCTTGAGTCAGAAAACCGACCGGCATTGATCACAGCACCTCGACGCAGAACACGGCGGGCGTGACGATCCGCGTGCGTTCGATGTGCCCGCGTTGCAGCAGGCCGGCGCGGCGATCACCGGTTACCAGGTAGTCCGCATCGCCCGCCAAGGCCATGGCCAGCAAAAACGAGTCATCCGGATCATCGGCTTCGACCTCGATGGTCAGGCGCTCCAGTACCACAGCCCGTTGCAGGTTATTGATCATGGCGCCC
>NZ_JASCPM010000156.1:0-255 GCF_029960215.1 Pseudomonas sp. PS01301
GCGAGGCTGAAAAGCGTAGTCGATGGAAAACAGGTTAATATTCCTGTACTTCTGGTTATTGCGATGGAGGGACGGAGAAGGCTAGGCCAGCTTGGCGTTGGTTGTCCAAGTTTAAGGTGGTAGGCTGAGATCTTAGGTAAATCCGGGATTTCAAGGCCGAGAGCTGATGACGAGTTGTCTTTAGACGACGAAGTGGTTGATGCCATGCTTCCAAGAAAAGCTTCTAAGCTTCAGGTAACCAGGAACCGTACCCCA
>NZ_JASCPM010000157.1:0-255 GCF_029960215.1 Pseudomonas sp. PS01301
CCAGCCAGGTTGCATCCAGCTCGACGGACAAGGCGTCCAGGGTGGTTTTGGCGTCGATGGTCAGGCCCAGTGACCGGCAGATGATCGGTCGCGCCGCCAGCCATTCGGCACCGTCGAGCAGGCCAAGACGCGGGTCGGCATAGCGCCAACTGGGCGAGACGAAGACATCGCGGCGGCGCAGGGCCGTGCGCAGCGCATCGAGCGTGCAGAACACATAGGCACCCATGTCGAGGGAGCCATCTTCGCGGGTGATGT
>NZ_JASCPM010000158.1:0-255 GCF_029960215.1 Pseudomonas sp. PS01301
TGAATCGGGGTGCTGGTAGCGCGATGTCTTGTCCCGTGACATACAGCCGGCGGACATTGGACGACAGACGCAGACCATTGCCATAGACCGTGTAGTTGATGTCGGCGTAGGATCCAATCACATCGATTACTTCAAGGCGCGGAATCTGGAAGTCCAACGTGCGGGGGACAGTCGTTTCCACAATGTCGGAATGGTAGACAAGCCCCTCATGGACCCATCTGACCATAACCGTATAGGTGGCTTGCGGATCCGCCT
>NZ_JASCPM010000159.1:0-255 GCF_029960215.1 Pseudomonas sp. PS01301
GGGCGCCATGATCAATAACCTGCAACGGGCTGTGGTACTGGAGCGCCTGACCATCGAGGTCGAAGCCGATGATCCGGATGACTCGTTTTTGCTGGCCATGGCCTTGGCGGGCGATGCGGACTACCTGATAACCGGTGATCGCCGCGCCGGCCTGCTGCAACGCGGGCACATCGAACGCACGCGGATCGTCACGCCCGCCGTGTTCTGCGTCGAGGTGCTGTGATCAATGCCGGTCGGTTTTCTGACTCAAGAGCA
>NZ_JASCPM010000015.1:0-99478 GCF_029960215.1 Pseudomonas sp. PS01301
CGCATTCGATCACTGCCAAGGCGCGCTATGGCACAGGGCTGGTGTCCGCGTCGCGCACGTTCAACGTCAAGTCCAGGACGCAGCCCGTCATTGTCAGCGTGCAGGATTCGCAAGGCGAAGTCAGTCATGGCGGCAGCACGTTCGATACCCGTGTGACGCTTTCGGGCACTGCCCCAGGCAGTCAGCTGGTGATGATCTACGACGCACAAAACTCCAAGGGCATCGCCGCGGTGAGCGCCAGTGGAAACTGGAGTTTGGGTCTGACGGGGCTTGCAACAGGTGCTCACTCGTTGACGGCCCATGCGCTCCAGGGGACCGGGGAAACCTCTGAGCCGCGTACGTTCACCATTGTCCCTCGACAAGCAAGGTCGCTTATCCGGTCGCTGCCCAACCAGCGACCGGGTGTGGCAGCCAAGCCTGTGCCAATGCTTCACTATCCGAGGTAATGCAGCGTGAAAAACCCACCCCTTTTGTTGTTACGCGCCATCCGCAGGGCTCAACCCAGTGGCGTTACCAGCGACCTGATCCAGCCAGGCGCAGGCGCCCAGCTGCCTGGACCTATCTTCAGCTTGGCAATGAAGCGCGATGATGTGCTCGATCCGACGGACTTGAGTGCTGGCGGGATGACGGTCAAGGTCGCCGTGAACGCATTGTCGTATGTGGGCGGCAAGGCGCGGCTGCATTGGGAGGGCTATAGCATCAGCCCACCGTTGGAACTTCCGATCGCTGCTCTGGGCGAGTTGAGTTTTTGGGTGGACAAAGCACGCTACGTGGACCCTAACCTCGATGGTTCGGTGCATGTCTGGTATGAGTTGATCCCCCCGACAGGCACCACGGCTGTCTCCGAAAGCTTATTGATATCGGTGCAGGATGCCACGAGCGAAACCTGGCCTGCGCCTGAAATTCACGACCATACCGGCTCGCCGGTCACCTCGTGGAGCCCTGTCAAGCCTGGCACCACCCAGGCCAATATCGCGCGCTTCGTGCTGCGCGATGCACGGTTGAAAGTGAACGATGCGGTGGCGCCTCTCTGGCTTTTTTCAAATGGGGCAAGTTTGGGCGTCGATATGATTATGGTCACCACCGCGGGAGAGGTCCGAGCCGAAATTCCAGCCGCCGTGCTGGCCGAATCATTGAGCAAGACGGTGCAGGTGTCTTATCTACCCATCCTGGCGGGCGTGCCAGGGTCTTTGTCCGAAGCGCTGAATCTGCAGGTGCTGACATTCACTTCCGGGCAGTTAGTCCCGCCCAATATCGTAGAAGCCGTATTGGATCTCAACCGCTTTGCCGGCGATGCCACTGTTCTGGCCACTCCGTGGCCATTGATTGGCTTGGGGCAGATCTATTGGTTGCACGCAAGCGCCACATTGGACGATGGCACTCAGCACGTCGAGACCCTGGCCAATGCACAAGCCGTCAATGCAGATCAGGTGTCGGCGGGATTACGTATCAGGCTATCGCGCGGCTTCCTGCTGCGTCTGGAAAATGCAACCCAACTTACCCTGCAACTCAAGGTCGCCTTCGCGGCCAACGCTGCAGAAGGAGAAGCGATCATGTTTCCTGCAAGCGATGTGAATGTCGTACAGCTAGCTCTGACCCTGCCGGCACCTACCGTTACGGGTGTAGTGGATGGTCGCCTGGACCCGACGGACATCCCCGCCGAAGGCGTGAAGATCACCGCCGCGTACACCGGCATGGTAGTAGACCAATGGGTCAGTGCCCAGTGGGTGGGGGTGACGGCAGCGCTTTCGCAGGACTTCCCGGCGGTGCGGGTCACCAATGCGAATACGCCCGTGGAGTTTCTGGTGCCTAGGGCGAAGGTGGAGGCGAGTGTGTTCAAGGCGGTGTCAGTGGTTTACAAGGTGGCGCGCACGCAGGGGGCGGAGGCCAAGACGTCGGAGGCGTTGCCGTTTGAGGTAGAGCGTCCAAAAGGCGGGTTTGAGGACTTTGAACGCTTTCCTCTTGGCCCAGTCCCGGAAGTGATATTGGACGGGATGACGATTACTAAAGCGTGGCGCTACGTCACATTAACGGTCTCGGATCTGGTCGAGGAGTCCGGAATTGCTGGAAAATGTCTCGAGGTTATTGCCGCTGGCGGAAGTTATCCAGGAATATACCTTACCCCTTTCGCACCTGCATCACGAGTTGCTATTAACATTGTGGACAAGGGGTGGAATCAGCACGCCACAGTTACCTTTGATGACGGAAGCACTGTTGGAGGAAGATTTGTCGTAGGTGAGAATATATTCCAGGATCAAACCGACTCAAGCTTAAAAATTGTCCAAATTTGGCTGTATGAAACGCAAACTAGTCAGGCCCAGTTCTACGTCAGCGAACTCCACTGGTCATCATAAATAGCCCTGGGTTATCAGCGACATTGCATCAAGAGTGCGGAGTTGCGGCAGTTGTCGCCTGATGCCTTGTATCATTGGCCGCGCAGTCTCCGATGAACACAAAATATAAGCGGCCGGCACCGGGGGCTTCGCAGGTAGAGCCGCGCTCCCGCAGGGGCGGTGTTGGGTGGTGGCGTATTACGCTATAATCCCGGCCTTTCGCCGCCCGCCGCCCTCGATGGCCGCCCGCGCATCTACTTCCGTTCAAAGAGGCTAGACCCTTGGCATTGACGATTCTTGGCCTGTCCGGCGCCCTTAGCCATGACCCTTCCGCGGCCCTGTACATCGACGGCAAGCTGATTGCCGCCGCCGAAGAAGAGCGCTTCGTGCGCGACAAACATGCAAAGAACCGCATGCCCTACGAATCGGCCAAGTTCTGCCTGGAACAAGCCGGCATCAAGCCGTCGGACGTTG
Organism: Pseudomonas sp. PS01301; assembly: GCF_029960215.1. Lineage (NCBI taxonomy): Bacteria > Pseudomonadati > Pseudomonadota > Gammaproteobacteria > Pseudomonadales > Pseudomonadaceae > Pseudomonas > Pseudomonas sp. PS01301. Next base: position 2,808 of record NZ_JASCPM010000015.1, read on the forward strand.
ATGTGGTGGCGATTCCGTTCGCGCCTATCAGCCTGTTCGGCAAGGCGCGCTGGCATTACGCCAAGCGCTATTGGTACGCCCCGGACCGCGCCCTCGACGCGCTGTTGATGGGTAACCGCCGCTACAAGCGCTACCGCAACAAGATCGTCTTCTGCCTGGAGCAACTGGGCTTCGACGCGAAGAAGATCAAGATCGAACCGGTCGAGCACCACCTGGCTCACGCCTCCAGCGCCTACCATTGCTCGGGCTTCCAGGAAAAAACCGCGATCCTGGGCATCGATGGCAAGGGTGAGTACGCCACCACCTTTTTCGGCTACGGCGAGAACGGCAAGATCCACAAGATCAAGGAGTTCTTCGACCCGGATTCGCTGGGCGGCCTGTACGGCGCGATCACCGAATTCCTCGGTTTCGAGATGCTCGACGGCGAGTTCAAGGTCATGGGCATGGCGCCCTATGGCGATGCCAGCAAGTACGATTTCTCGCGTCTGGCTTCGTTCGAGAACGGCGAGCTGGTGATCAACACCGACTACGCCAACGTCATCGGCCTGCGCCGCTATAAAGAGAAGGGCAAGGGCTTCTATTTCTCGCCCAAGCTGATCGAGTGGCTGGGCCCGAAACGCGAAGGCGACATCGCCGACGAGCCGTACATCCACTACGCGGCCAGCATGCAGGCGCTGTTCGAGAAGCTCGCCTTGCAGATGATCGACCACTACCTGGGCGATGTGCTCAAGCAGACCGGCAAGCTGGCCTTCGCCGGCGGCTGTGCGCTGAACGTCAAGCTCAACCAGAAGATCATCGCCCGCCCGGATGTGAAGGAGCTGTTCGTGCAGCCTGCTTCCGGCGACGCCGGTACGGCGGTGGGTGCGGCGGCCTATGTGTCCCATGCCCGCGGTGTGCCCGTGGAGAAAATGGAACACGTGTACCTGGGCCCGTCCTACACCAACGAAGACGTGATCGCCGCCTGCGCGCGCCATCCGAACAAGCCCAAGGGCCGCATGCTTGGCAACATGCCCAAGCAGATCGCCCAGATCATGGTCGACGGTAATCCAGTGGCCTGGTTCCAGGGGCGCATGGAGTTCGGCCCACGCGCGTTGGGTGGTCGTTCGATCATCGGTTGCCCGAGTGTGCCGGGCGTGGCCGACCGCATCAACCATCAGATCAAGTTCCGCGAGCGCTGGAGGCCTTTCTGCCCCTCGATGCTCGACACCGTCGCGCCGCAGATGATCAAGATCGATCACCCGGCGCCGTTCATGACGTTCACCTTCGAGGTGGCCGAAGAATGGAAGACCCGTGTGCCGGAAGTGGTCCATGAAGATGGCACCTCGCGCGCCCAGGTGCTCAAGCGCGAATACAATCCGCGTTACTACGACATGATGAAGGCCCTGGAAGAGTTGACCGGTAACGGTGTGTCACTCAACACCTCGCTCAACCGTCGTGGCGAGCCGATGATCTGCTCGCCGACCGATGCGTTGAACATGTTCTACGGCTCGGACCTCCAGTACCTGATCATGGAAGACATTCTGGTGGTCAAAGAGGGCGCCAAAGCCTATGACACGCTCGACTGAGCGTCATGTACTGCAAATCTGCCACGGCTATGACGGGCTGCTTCTCGAAGGCGCCCGTCAATACGCCGGCGTTTTGGTGGGCCGTGGCTATCGGGTCACCACCGTGTTTTTGACCGGCGCAGCCGATGCTCGGGTGGCCGCCGACTGCGAGAGCGATGAAGTGCTGTTCATGGCCTGCAGCGCCGAGGCCTTGGCGGGTCTGAAGCGCGGTGCCATCGGCGAGCTGCGCAAGATTGCCGCTGCGCGAACATTCGCTTTCTGCATCGCGCACCAGTTCGAGCCTGTCTACGTTGCCCTGTTGGGCACTTCGCTGCGGGTGATTGGCGTGCATCATGCGAACGGTGCCTATCAACGCCGTTCGCGCCGGCTGTTTGTGCAGTTGTTCCGCAGACGCCTGGGGCTGCTGGGTGTGTCCGATGTGGTACGCGACGACATTCGCCGCTGCCTGCCCGGCTGGGCATCGGAGCGTATTGCCACGCTCTATACCCGCATGAATACCTTCACCCTGCAGAAGCAATTGCTGCCGGCGGTCGAAGCCCGCCAGGCCCTGGGCCTTGCACCCGATGCCTGGATCGTTGGCAACGTGGGCCGTCTGCATCCGGACAAGGACCAGGCCACCTTGCTACGCGGTTTTGCCCTGGCCTTGGCAAAGCTGTCTGAGCGAGCGCTGCTGGTGATCATCGGCTCCGGGGAGAAGGAACAGCACCTGAAGGACCTGGCCGTGGAGCTGGGTATCGCCGAGCGAGTGCGGTTGCTTGGCCAAGTGCCGCAGGCCCGGCTGTATTTCAAGGCGTTCGATGTGTTCGCCTCGAGTTCCACCAACGAGCCTTCGGGCATGGTCCTGCTCGAAGCCATGGTCGCTCATGTGCCGCTCTTGGCGGCGGCCTGCGGCGCTGCGCCGGAGATCGTCGAAGGTGCCGGTATCCTGTTTCCGCAGGGTGATGCCGAACGTCTGGCCCAGGGCCTGGAGCACATGGCCACAATGGATCGCTACCAGCGTGCGCGGTACGAAATGCTCATGGCCGAACGCCTGGACGCCTGCTTCTGCGAGCGCGCCGTGCGCAGGGCCTTCTGGCAACTGCCGATGGTCACGACACTGACGGCGCAAACATGATGCTCAACAGATTGCAAAGCGTGCGCGAGCGGGGCTGGCAAACGCTGGATGCGTCCAGCTACGCCCACGCCTGGACACAGTTCGGCGGCAGTGTGGCCACTCATCCACTGGTGGTCGAGCGCCTGGCCGCGCTGGCCGGCATCCCGGTGCGCTATCTGGGCTGGGAACACGCGGGTGAACTGGTCGCGGCAATACCCACCTGGGGTCGTCACCTGGCGTTGTCCAAGGACGTGCTCAAGCAGCACGGCAAGAAGGGCTTGTACGATCTGGGCAATGCCGAGTTGATCCTGCCGGCAGCCAAGGATGCCCAGGCGCCGCTGCGTCACCATGGCCGTTACCTGTCCGAACTGAACCAAGGGCGTTTCAGCGGCTTGAAGACACAGGCCGAAAGCCTGGCCATGGCGCGCACGCCGGAAGACTTGTCGAAGAAGTTTCGCTACAACCAGCGCCGTGAACTGCGTCTGCTGGAAGAGGCGGGCGGGGTGGTGAAGCCTGTCGCCGAGTTCAGCAGCGCCGAGCTGGCGGCGATCTATTGCGATCTGTTCCAGCGGCGCTGGGGTTTTGCCGCAACCGGTGCCGAACGCATGGGCGAGGTCATCGAGATGCTGCGCGAGCTGATGATCGGGTCGGTGCTGCTGCTGGACGATGCGCCCATCGCCATCCAGTTGGTGTACCGCGTCGAGGCTCCGGAATGGGTCAGTGTGGAGTACATCAATGGTGGTGTGGATCCGCAGTCCCGTGCGTTCAGCCCTGGCAGCGTGCTCAGTTATCTGAATACCCAGAGTGCCTGGGAACAGGCCCGCGCGGTGAACAAGCCGCTGCGTTTCTCGTTCGGCCGGGCCGATCGTGAATACAAGGACCGCTGGTGCAACCCCGTTCCGGTGTTTCAGGCATGAGCCGCAAGCAGGCGTTGCTCGCCCGGCATCGGCGCAATAAGCGGCGTGTGCTGCTGGCTGGGCTGGCGGTGATGCTGCTGGCGGGGGTACTGATCGCCTGGTGGTTGCCGCTGCCCCTGCTGGTGCTGGCCTGGGTAGCCCATGAGGCGTGGTTTGCCGATCATTTGTTCTATTCCCCCGGCGACGATTACGCCTACAGCTTCGACAGCACCGCGGAGCTGGCCGGGGTCAGCCTGAACGGCGACCTGCTGCAGGTCGCGGAGCGTCTGGAAGCGGCGGATACCTTGATTCTGGCCGTGGATGTGAAAGCGTCCTGGCTGGGTCGATTCCTGGATCCGTGCGTGCAACTGCAGGGCGTCGAGCTGGCGGACCGGCAGACGTTCGAGCGCGGTGTCGATGGTTTGCGCTATCTGAACCTGAGCGGCTTTGCTGACGAACTGAACCAGGGCCGCCTGCGGGTGCGTGGGCGTTTCTGTCGGATCGTCGGGGAACCGCGGTTGTGGCGCTTCCAGCATCCGGATTTTACCCAGCAGCGGGTCATGGTCATCGCACCCCATGCCGACGATGCCGAGTTGGCGGCCTATGGTTTGTACAGCCGGGCGGCGAGCAGTTGGATCGTGACCGTGACGGCAGGGGAGATCGAAGCCGAGCACTATCAGACGATGGGGCTGGCGCCGGCCGAGGCGGCGCGCCTGAAGGGGCGGCTACGGGCCTGGGACAGCCTGGCCGTGCCGCGCTGGGCCGGGGTGCCGGCCGAGCAGTGCGTGCAGTTGGGGTATTTCTGCCTGCAATTGCCGGCCATGCAGGCAGCGCCTGACCAGTCGTGTGGCTCGCGTGAGGCGGACATGACCGATATCCGCCCGTTCCGCCAGCTCAATCCTTTCGCCTTGCCAGCTGACGCCGACGGCGCGCCGACCTGGAACAACCTGGTGGCGGACCTGCGCGAGCTGTTGCAGCGTGCGCAACCGGAGGTGCTGGTGATGCCGCACGCGAGCATCGATCCACACCCCGACCACATCTGCGCCCAGGCGGCGGTGTTGCAGGCGCTGGAAGGGCTGGCACACCCGCCACGCCATCTGCTGGGCTATGCCAACCATTTGCATGACAACGACCGCTGGCCCATGGGCAGTGCAGGCGAGGGCGTGGCCCTGCCGCCGTTCTTCGATGCCCGCGAGCGGCTGGTGCCGTGCAGCCTGCCGGTCAGCGCCACGGTGCAGATGGACAAGGCCATGGCCCTGGGCATGATGCACGACCTGCAACCGCCGGCCCCGTTCAAACGTCGCGTGCGGCGCTGGCTACAGTGGTTGCTGGCGGGTCGACGTTGGCCGGCCACCGGTGAGAACGAATTCTTCCGCAAGGCAGTGCGCCGCCATGAGTTGTTCTGGCGCAAGGACTTGTAAGGCGGCGTTGGGGCGTTGAGGAAAGCTGCATGGCGTTCTTGCAGGTACATCGCCTGCGCCGCCGACGCGGCTTGCGCCGCTGCTACAGGGTTGTGTTGTTGCAGGGACACCGCGTGGGCCGCCGACGCGGCTTGCGCCGCTGCTACAGGGGTTGTGTTCATGCGGGGACACCGCGGGCGCCGCTGATGCGGGTGGTGCGGATTTCCGGCGGGCAACGCGATCCCCTGTAGCAGCGGTGCAAGTCGCGTCCGGCCATACTGCGTCGGGCCTGGTGTTATTTCAGAACGGCCTTGTTCAGCTCTGCCAACGGGAAGCAGGCGGTCAATCGCTCGCGCTCCAGGTAGCGGGAGAAATGCTCCAGATTGCGCTTGATCAAGCGCCTGGACAAAGGCCCTCGTGTGAAGCTCATGTCGGCCATGTCGATCAAGCCCAACGCCCCTTCGGGCGTGACGATCACATTGCCCAAGTGCAGCGAGCGAAAATACACCCCGCAGCGGTGCAGCTGGCGGACCAGGGCGATCAGAGGCTCAAGGCTCTCCTGCCAGGTGAACTCGGCAGTGTCCATCAACTGGCGCAGATTCCTGCCGGGCAAGGGCTCGTACAGCACGGCCGTCATGCCGGGCTTGTCCAGACGGTAGTGCTGCAGCACCTTCAAGGTCGGCACGCCCAGTTGCTGAAGACGCTGGGCATTGGCGATGAAACGCGCCGAATAAGGACGCAGCAACGCCGAGGAAAACAGGCGTTTGCGACGGAACAGCTTGAGGATGTTCCCGTCCGCGAGCAGGTACACTTTCGCGCCATGGCTGTCGGCCTCCAACACCTTGGCGCCAGCGGTCAGCGTGTCAAAAGCGGCCTGAGGAAGGCGGGTGCATTGCATCGTGATAAAGCCTTGATTGAAGAGGGCGGTTGGCATGATGCCCAAAAGCGGCGGCATGTTCTACCGCCAGGCCCACGGCAGTGCCTGGTTCGCGGCCACGGACCGCTCCTACGGGGGCAGTGTTTCTGTAGGAGCGGCCATTGGCCGCGAACCAGGCGCCGCGGTGTGTCAGGCAGACCACAGCGCGCCCTTTGCGGCCACGGACCGCTCATACAGGCCCCTGTGATAAAGTTCCCGTTCTACGCCAACAGTGAGTTAGACGATGAGTGATTCACCGCGCCCAGCGGAACAGGATTCAAGCCTGAAAATCTATTTGCGACTGCTCAGCTACGTTCGCCCCTACGTGGGCATGTTCCTGATCAGTATCCTAGGTTTCGTGATCTTCGCCTCGACCCAGCCCATGCTGGCCGGGATCCTGAAGTACTTCGTCGACGGCCTGAGCAATCCCGAAGCGGTGCTGTTTCCCAACGTGCCCTACCTGCGCGACCTGCAACTGCTGCAGGCGGTGCCGATCCTGATCGTGCTGATCGCCGCCTGGCAGGGCCTGGGTTCCTACCTGGGCAACTACTTCCTGGCCAAGGTATCGCTGGGGCTGGTCCACGACCTGCGCGTGGAGCTGTTCAACAAACTGCTGGTGCTGCCCAACCGCTACTTCGACACGCACAACTCCGGCCACCTGATCTCGCGCATCACCTTCAACGTGACCATGGTCACGGGCGCTGCGACCGATGCCATCAAGGTGGTGATCCGCGAAGGCCTGACGGTGGTGTTCCTGTTCATCTACCTGATTTGGATGAACTGGCAACTGACCTTGGTGATGCTTGCCATCCTTCCGCTGATTGCGGTCATGGTCGGCAGCACGAGCAAGAAATTTCGCAAGCAGAGCAAGAAGATTCAGGTCGCCATGGGCGACGTGACCCACGTGGCATCCGAAACCATCCAGGGCTACCGGGTGGTCCGCAGCTTCGGCGGCGAAGGCTACGAGCAGACCCGTTTCGCCAAGGCCAGCCAGGGCAATACCGACAAGCAACTGCGCATGACCAAGACCGGTGCGATCTACACGCCGATGCTGCAGCTGGTGATCTACACCGCGATGGCCGTGCTGATGTTCCTGGTGCTGTACATGCGTGGCGACGCCACTGCCGGTGATCTGGTGGCCTATATCACCGCAGCCGGCTTGCTGCCCAAGCCGATACGCCAGCTGTCCGAAGTCAGTTCCACGGTGCAGAAGGGTGTTGCCGGTGCAGAAAGCATCTTCGAGCAATTGGACGTTGCCCCCGAGCTGGACACCGGCACGGTGGAACGCGAGCGCGTCAGTGGCCTGCTGGAAGTGCGCAACCTCAACTTCACCTACCCCGGCACGGATCGGCAGGTGCTCCACGACATCAATTTCACCGCCAAACCAGGGCAGATGATCGCTTTGGTAGGGCGATCGGGCAGTGGCAAGTCGACCTTGGCCGGGCTGATCCCACGCTTCTATCATCACAACGAAGGCGAAGTGCTGCTCGATGGTGTGGAGATCGCCGATTATCAGTTGCGCAATCTGCGTCGGCACATTGCGCTGGTGACCCAGAGCGTGACGCTGTTCAACGACAGCATCGCCAACAACATCGCCTACGGTGATCTGGCCGACGCGCCGCGCGAGGACGTGGTGGCGGCCGCGGCCGATGCCTATGCCAAGGAGTTCGTCGATCGCCTGCCTGAAGGGTTCGACACGCAGGTCGGCGAGAACGGCGTGCTGTTGTCCGGTGGCCAACGCCAGCGCCTGGCGATCGCTCGGGCGCTGCTCAAGAATGCACCCGTGCTGATTCTCGACGAAGCCACCTCGGCGCTGGACACCGAGTCGGAGCGGCATATTCAGGCAGCGTTGGACCACGTCATGAAGGGGCGAACCACCCTTGTGATCGCTCACCGCCTGTCGACCATCGAGAAGGCCGACCAGATTCTGGTGATGGACCAGGGCCGCATCGTCGAGCGTGGCACCCACGCCCAGTTGCTCGCGCAGAACGGCTATTACGCCAGACTGCACGCCATGGGCCTGGACGAGCCGGCGAAAACCGACATCACCTGACCCCTGTTTGCTCTGTGGGGCAGGGCACGGCATCTGGTCTGTGAGAGCGGAACTGTGAGAGTGGGGCTGTGGGAGTTGGGTTGTGGGAGCGAGACTGTGGGAGCGGGTCTCTGCCCGCGAAGGCTTCACCGCGATCTGCCTGCCCTACCGCGTCGCCTTTTTCGCGGGCAGAGCCCGCTCCCACAGGGGGGGGCGGAGCACGGCATCTGGTATTGGTAGCGGAACTGTGGGAGCGGGTCTCTGCCCGCGAAGGCTTCACCGCGATCTGCCTGCCATACCGCGTCGCCTTCTTCGCGGGCAGAGGGCTCGGCCGCCCGCCCCGCTCCCACAGGGGGGGGCGGGCCACGGCATCTGGTATGTGGGAGCGGAACTGTGGGAGCGGGTCTCTGCCCGCGAAGGCCTCACCGCGATCTGCCTGCCATACCGCGCCGTCTTCTTCGCGGGCAGAGGGCTCGGCCGCCCGCCCCGCTCCCACAGGGGGGGCGGGCCACGGCATCTGGTATGTGTTAGCGGGACTGTGGGAGCGGGTCTCTGCCCGCGAAGGCTTCACCGCGATCTGCCTGCCATACCGCGCCGTCCTCTTCGCGGGCAGAGGGCTCGGCCGCCCGCCCCGCTCCCACAGGTGGGGGCCGGGCACGGCATCTGGTATGTGGGAGCGGAACTGTGGGAGCGGGTCTCTGCCCGCGAAGGCTTCACTGCAGTCTGCCTGCCATACCGCGCCGTCCTCTTCGCAGGCAGAGGGCTCGGCCGCCCGCCCTGCTCCCACAGTAAGGGCAGGGGCGGGCCTATCGGGTGCTTGCGTGTTAATATCGCCGCCCTGTTCATTTTGTATGTGGGTTGCCCATGAAGTTATCCATGCCGCGATTCGAATCGGCCCCTGTATTGGTGGTCGGCGATGTCATGCTTGACCGTTACTGGCATGGCGGTACTTCGCGCATTTCCCCGGAAGCGCCGGTCCCGGTGGTCAAGGTCGAGCAGATCGAAGACCGTCCCGGTGGTGCTGCCAACGTCGCGTTGAACATCGCTGCCTTGGGCGCACCGGCTTCCCTGGTCGGCGTGACCGGGACCGACGAAGCCGCCGACAGCCTGAGCGACAGCCTCAAGGCCGCCGGCGTCACCGCGGTGTTCCAGCGCATTGCCCACCAGCCGACCATCGTCAAGCTGCGGGTCATGAGCCGCCATCAACAATTGCTGCGCATCGATTTCGAAGAAGCGTTCGCCACCGACCCAGCGGCGCTGGCCGCTGAGGTCGACGCGTTGCTCGACGGCGTCAAGGTGCTGGTCCTGTCGGACTACGGCAAGGGCGCCCTGAGGAATCACCAGGCGCTGATCCAGGCGGCGCGTGCACGCGATATCCCGGTGCTGGCCGACCCCAAGGGCAAGGACTTTTCGATCTATCGCGGTGCCAGCCTGATCACGCCCAACCTCAGTGAATTCGAAACCATCGTCGGCGGCTGTGCCGATGAAGCGGACTTGGTGGCCAAGGGCGCCACGCTGATGCGCGACCTCGAGCTGGGCGCCTTGCTGGTGACCCGCGGCGAGCACGGCATGACCCTGTTGCGCCCCGAGCATCCTGCCTTGCACTTGCCTGCACGAGCCCGTGAAGTGTTCGATGTGACCGGCGCCGGCGATACGGTGATTTCCACGCTGGCGGCGGCCATCGCGGCGGGCGAAGAACTGCCCCATGCCGTGGCGCTGGCCAACCTGGCGGCGGGTATCGTGGTCGGCAAGCTGGGGACCGCGGCGATCAGCGCGCCTGAATTGCGCCGGGCGATCCAGCGCGAAGAAGGTTCGGAGCGTGGCGTGTTGAGCCTGGAGCAGTTGCTGCTGGCGATCGACGATGCGCGGGCGCACAACGAGCGCATCGTGTTCACCAATGGGTGTTTCGATATTCTCCATGCCGGTCATGTGACGTACCTGGAGCAGGCCCGTGCCCAGGGTGATCGTCTGATCGTGGCAGTCAACGATGATGCCTCGGTAAGCCGCTTGAAAGGGCCGGGGCGCCCGATCAACAGCGTCGACCGGCGCATGGCAGTGTTGGCCGGGCTGGGGGCAGTGGACTGGGTGATCAGCTTCGCCGAAGGTACACCGGAGAACCTGCTGACCCATGTGCGTCCGGATGTATTGGTCAAAGGCGGTGATTATTCGGTGGATCAGGTGGTAGGCGCCGACATCGTCAGTGCTTATGGCGGCACGGTGAAAGTGCTGGGCCTGGTGGAAAACAGCTCGACCACCGCCATCGTCGAGAAAATCCGCAGCCGTTGAAGCGTCGGGTTTTACCGCGTTCCCGCAAATGCACCGCGTCCACCGCCGACGCGGCTCGCGCCGCTGCTACAGAGACCGCATCCACCGCCGGCGCAAGCCGCGGTTTCCTAGGCACACCGCAAGTGCCGCCCCACGGTTCCAGCCCACACCCCCTGTAGCAGCGGCGCAAGCCGCGTCCGGCCACATCGCGGTTTCCCAGGCACACCGCACGACGGTAGCCGGTCGGGACAATGGGATTACTTGTGCAGACCGCTGCGCACCTTGCGCACCAATACTCGCGCCTTGACCTTGAATTTCTCCAGGCTGGTACGTGGCTTCTTCGGGATGGCGAGGCCTTTTTCCGCTACCCAGTCACGCCACCGCACACGTTCGTCGCGTACCAGCCAGCCATCCTGTGCGGCGAAGCTCTCGGCCAGGTAAACACCCCGTGTGCTGGCAGTGTGCAGCTTGTCCTTCTTCAACGTGTACAGCTCGGCGACCGGCTGCCCGTCCTTCAAAGGAATCAGGTACAGGTCAGGCTTGCTGCGGCTCAGGCGGGTGATCAATTCGCCCTTTTCCAGCCGCTCCTCGACGTGGAACAGGCTCAGCCCCTTGGCCTGCGGCGGCACTTCCAGACGCAAGTCGTACACCAGCTGCAACGAAGCGGTCGGTACATGCACATACGCTCGTGGCCGTTCGATCAGGTTCAGGCTGCCGCACTTCACCGGCCGCGCCGCACCGGAGCGGGTGCTCAAACGAAAGGGCAACTTCTCCTGATAGCGCAAGACCTGGTCATAAGGTGTCGGCAGCCAGGTATCGTTGAAACGCCCGCCTAGCCAACCTTCCGACGTCTCCAGCAGGCATTCTTCGGCAATTTCCTGAATGGCCGTGTGCAGCGGCAGGTTCACTTCATGAGCCGGCACATAGCCAGAGATCAGCTTGAGCACCACGTCGCCGCGGTCTTCGCGGCGCTGGCGCACCAGCACCCAGTAGTCGCGCCCACGCCAGCTCAGGGTCAGCCGGACCGACACGCCGAGGTTGGCCAGTTCCACGCGAAAGCGTTCGCTGTCACTCACCTCGACCGGTTTGCGCCGCTCCAGGGTCTGGGCGAAATTCAACGGCATGCCCACGGCTTCATAGCTCAGGGCTTCGGGCGTGGCATCGACGGCAAGGGGCAGGGTCTTGAAATTGCCTGGATTCTTTCGGGTCAGGGTACGCGGCATTACGGCTCCTTCTTGCGTCGGGGTCGGCCGCGTCGGCGGCGTCAATTCCTGAGTAGCACGGCAGCGGCTGTCGCTACGTTGTGGGACAGGTGCAGCGGATTTATCGTTCCGACAATAGCACTGGCAACGCCTGGGTGAGCAAACAGCAGCTCGAAGCTGGCGCGTACCGGATCCACGCCCGGCGCCAGGCAGGCATGACCGCTGGCCAACGCCTTTTTCACCAGAATGGCCTTGCCGTGGGCGGCCGCGTAGTCGAGCACCGGGCGCTCGGACTGCTCGTTCAGGTTGTAGGTGACCATGGCGCAGTCCCCGGTTTCCAGGGCTTTGAGCCCGCCCTGCACGGTTTTGCCGGAAAAGCCGAAGCCGCGAATCTTGCCTTCGGCCTTCAGCGCCGCCAACGTCTCGTACACCTCACAGCCCTGGAGAATATCCAGATCGTTGCCGTCCGAATGCACCAGCAGCAGATCGATGAAGTCTGTTTCCAGGCGTTTCAAACTGCGCTCCACCGAGAAACGCGTGTGCTCGGCGCTGAAGTCGAAGCGTGACTGGCCCGATTCGAATTCTTCACCGACTTTGCTGACGATCACCCAGTCCTGCCGCTGACCCCGCAGCAGCGGCCCCAGGCGCTCTTCGCTGATGCCATAGGCCGGCGCGGTGTCGATCAGGTTGATGCCCAGCTGACGTGCCTGGCCCAGCAACATGCGCGCGGCGCTGTCATCGGGAATGGTGAAGCCGTTGGGGTATTTCACCCCTTGGTCGCGGCCCAGTTTCACCGTACCCAGGCCCAGGGGGGAAACCCGCAGGCCGGTGTCGCCCAGCGGGCGGTGCAGGTCGTGCAGGGTAGGCAGGCTCATGGCAGCAGTTCATCCCAGACAGGTGTGGCCAGGGCCGGCTTGGGCAGCTCTGGCAGGGGAGCATGGCTGTGCGGTGCAATGCCATCGCGCTGCAGGGCAGCGATAACGCGGTCGGCGAAATCCGGCGCCAGGGCCAGCTTGGTCGGCCAACCCACCAGCAAGCCAGGTTGGTCGGCCAGAAACGCATTGTCCGGGCGCACCAGCCCGGATTGAGCGGGCTCGGCGCGATTGACCCGCAAGGTGGCCCAGCGCAGCTGGCTTTGATCGACCCAGGGCAGCAGTTGGCCGATTTCCTTCTGGGCAGCGGCGATCTGCTGCGCCGGATCGCGAGCCACGCCATCGGCTTCGGCGATCTCGCCACCCAGGTACCAGACCCATTGGCCGTCGGCCCCCGGATGAGTGGTGACGGTGATGCGCGGCTTCGGCCCGCCGCCCAGGCAGTGGGCGTACAAGGGTTTCAGGTTGGCGCCCTTGGCCAGCACCATGTGCAGTGGCCGTCGCTGCATCGTGGGTTGTTCGACGCCCAGTTCCGCCAGCAGGGCCTGGATACCTTCGCCGGCGCTGAGCACCACGCGCTGGGCGCGAATCACCCGGCCATCAACGATCAGTCCGGCCAGCCGGTTCTGGTCATACAGTGGCTCGATCCGCTCGCCCGCCAGCAGCCCATCGCCGGCCAACTCGGCGAGCCGAGCGACCAGGCTGGGCACGTCCACCACCAGCTCGGCCAAGCGATAGACCTTGCCCTTGAACGCGCGGTCCTGCAGAGCGGGCGGCAGTTGCTCGCCCTTGACCTGATCGACCCGGCCGCGCACGGCCTTGCTGGCGAAGAAGCTGGTGAGGTTGCCCGCCAGGGTGCCCGGCGACCACAGATAATGCGCCTCGGACAGCAGGCGCACGCCCGAAAGGTCCAGTTCGCCCTGGCCAGCCAGTGCTTCGCGCCAGCGGCGCGGCATGTCGGCGATGGCTTCGGAGGCGCCGGTCAGCGCGCCATGCAGGGCGTATTTGGCACCGCCATGAATGATCCCCTGGGCCTTGAAGGTCTGCCCGCCGCCCAGGCGCGCGTTCTCCACCAGCACCGTCGAATAGCCCAGGGCGCGCAGCCGCGCGTTGAGCCAGAGCCCGGCGACACCGGCGCCGACGATGACGATATCAGTGGACAGTTCAGACGGCATTGCAGACCTCGCAGGCTAGGACAGGCGGGGGAGTATACAGCCTCAGTGCCCGGTGGTTTTCGAGAACAGCTGGATCACCACTACGCCCAGTACGATCAGCGACATGCCGAGCATGGCCGGCAAGTCGAGCTTCTGCCCGTAGATGAACAGGGCGGCGATGCTGACCATGACGATGCCCATGCCCGCCCAGATGGCGTAGGCGATGCCCACCGGCACCGTGCGCACCACCAGGGTCAGCATCCAGAACGCGATGCCATAGCCGGCCACCACCAGAAACAGCGGCAGCGGTGTGCTGAGCCCTTTGACCGCCTTCATGGAGACAGTGGCGATCACTTCGGCGCAGATGGCGATGGCAAGAAAAGCGTAGGCGTTCATGGTGGGGCTCCTGTTCGATGCAGGCATTCTAGGCGATGCACGGCCGGCGCGGGTTCGTCCATTTCGAGTGATCGCCGGGCAATCGGTTCGCAGGGTTGCGGCGGGCACTTGGTCAAGGATCATGACCTGAGTACACTTCGCCGCCATGAACAGAACTCTCTACACCTTGCTGTTTCACCTGGGGCTGCCGTTGCTGGCCGTGCGTCTGTGGCTGCGGGCGCGCAAGGCGCCGGCCTACGGGCAACGCCTGGGCGAGCGTTTCGCCTACCGGCTGCCGCCGATGCAGCCGGGGGGTATCTGGGTGCATGCCGTGTCGGTGGGCGAAAGCATTGCCGCCGCACCCATGATCCGCCAGTTGCTGCTGCGCCATCCCGAGCTGCCCATCACCGTGACCTGCATGACGCCGACCGGGTCGGAGCGCATCCAGGCACTGTTCGCTGGCGAGCCGCGCATCCAGCATTGCTACCTGCCGTACGATCTGCCGTGGGCATCCGGCCGATTTCTCGACCATGTACGACCGCGCCTGGCCGTGATCATCGAAACCGAGCTGTGGCCCAACCATATTCACCAGTGCGCCCGGCGTGGCATTCCGGTCGCATTGGCCAATGGCCGGCTCTCCGAGCGTTCGGCCAGGGGCTATGCACGTTTCTCTCGGTTGACCGCGCCAATGCTGGCGGAAATGAGCCTGCTGGCGGTGCAGACGCAAGTCGAGGCAGAGCGTTTTCTGGCATTGGGTGCGCGCCCCGAATGTGTACAGGTGACCGGCTCGATCAAGTTCGATCTCAACGTCGACCCTGCCGTGCCTGTCCGCGCCGCTCGGTTGCGCGAACAGTGGCAGGCCAGCGAACGTCCGGTCTGGATCGCTGCCAGCACTCACGAGGGTGAAGATGAGGTGATCCTGGCCGCTCATCGCCAATTGCTCGCCAGCCATGCCGATACCTTGCTGATTCTGGTCCCGCGGCACCAGGAGCGTTTCGCTTCGATGCATGCGTTGTGCAAGGCCCAGGGTTTCACCACGGTGCAGCGCTCGCTCGATCAGCCGGTCACGGCGGCAACCCAAGTGTTGCTGGGCGATACCATGGGCGAGTTGCTATTCCTCTATGCCCTGGCGGACGTCGCGTTCGTCGGCGGCAGCCTGGTGGCCAACGGCGGGCACAACCCGCTGGAGCCTGCCGCGCTGGCCAAGCCGGTGCTGAGCGGGCCGCACATGTTCAACTTTCTCGAGATCGGCGCGATGCTGCGCGAGGCTGGTGCATTGGTCGAGGTCGACGATGCACAGGGTCTGGCAACGGCAGTGCGACAGTGGATAGAACTGCCGCGTGATGCGGTGCGCAGCGGAGAGGCCGGGCTGGCCGTGATGCGGGCCAACCAAGGCGCGTTGAAGCGTCTGCTCGATGCCCTCGACGCCAAGCTTTAGCGCCACGCGGAACGCCGGGGGCGGCCCGAGGTCTGTTATGCATCGACCTCAAGGAGCTGCACCATGGACATCATTCGCATCATTTTCGCCATCCTCCTGCCGCCTGTCGGCGTGTTCATGCAAGTGGGCTTCGGTGGCGCTTTCTGGCTGAACATCCTGCTCACGTTGCTGGGCTACATCCCCGGCATCATCCACGCGGTGTACATCATCGCCAGCAGAAAGTAACAGCGCTGTTGCCGGTGAATTCGTCCTTCGACGAGCGCACCGGCACTCGTTCAGAGCAGGTCGACCAGTCCGCGGTCGTCCTCCTGCATCACCTGCAGATAGAACCGCCACTCGTGCTCCAGCGCATGCGCGAGGTTTGCGGCATTGCGAAAGCCATGCCGTTCTTCAGCGTAGTAGTGCGCCTCGACGGGTATGCCGTTGGCCTCCAACGCAGCCACCATGTCGCGGGTCTGTTGCGGCACGACCACTACGTCCAGCTCTCCCTGAAAGAAGATCACCGGCGCGGTGATTCGGTCCGCATGCAGCAGCGGCGTGCGGTCGGCGTAGCGCTGGTGGTCGACGTCCGGGTCGCCGATCAGCCAGTCCAGATAGTCGTTCTCGAACTTGTGGGTGACGCGCCCCAGGGCAGCCGGATCGCTGACCCCGTACTGGCTGGCGCCGGCGCGGAACACCTTGGCGAACGCCAGAGCGCACAACACCGTATAGCCACCCGCGCTGCCGCCACGCACGAACGCACGGTGCGGATCGATGCGGCCTTGAGCGGCCAGGTACTCGACCACAGCGCAGGCATCCTGCACGTCGGTTTCGCCCCAGCGCAGATGCAGGGCGTGTCGATAGGCGCGGCCATGGTTGCTGCTGCCGCGATAGTTGAGGTCGGCGACGGCAAAGCCGCGTTGAGTCCAGTATTGAATGCGCGGATCGAACACCGGATAGCACGCCGACGTCGGCCCGCCGTGGATGAACACCACCAGAGGCGGATGTCGCTCGTCGCTCTGTGCCGCGTAGAAGAAGCCGTGTGCCTGCTCGCCGCCGCTGGGGTAGCTGAGCGGGTGCGGCAGGCTGACCTGCTCGGCCGGCAATGGCGAATAGCCGCCCGCCAGGGTGCGTACGCTGTGGTCATGGCGGTCGATGGCGATCACCGCCGATGGCTGCACCGGCGAGCCAGCGATGGCGTAGAGGTGATCGGCGTCCATGGCCAGCGCGCGAAAGCGGGTGTACTCGCCGGTGTAGTCCACGCATTGGCCTTGCCCATCGCACAGGCCCAGACGGCCGAAGCCTGCTTCGAACCAACTGCTCAGGTAGCCTTGGTCGCTCGTCGGCAACCAGGTGCAGGCACCCAGTTGCCAAGGGGCCGCGGCGTGATCGGCCTTGGCGGCGGGCAATGGCGCCCAGTCGTCGCCGACCTCGGCCCAGGGTTGCCAGAAGCCCTGCGCGTCGGACAGGCAGTACAGCCGCCCCTGTTCGTCGAAGCGCGGCTGCTGCAGGCTGAAACCACTGGCCACGCACTCGGGGACTGCCGCCAGTTCGCTGCACATCAGGCGCGTTTGCGTCCAGGGTTGATGAGGCCGATCCCATTCGATCCAGGCCAGGCGGGTGCCGTCCGGGCTCAGCGCCGGTGATGCGTAGAAATCGGCGCCTTCGGTTAGCACGCGATGGCGCTCGCTGGCCAGGTCGATGGCCACCAGACGATGGGTGTCGCCGTCTTCCTCCACCGCCAATACCTGGCCTGCGGCATATTCCAGCCCCCCGTAGCGCATCTGGCCGAAGCTCAAAGGCTGCGGCAGGCCACCGGTCACCGGCTGACGGTACAGCTGCTGGTCGGCCTCGTTGACGAACACCAGTTCGTCATTCGCCAGGCAGAACGAGCCACCACCGTATTCGTAGACGCGGCTGCGCACGCTGTAACCGTCGGGTGTCAGGCACGTTGCCACGCCGTCGCGCTCGGTCCACACACGGCAAGCGCCATCCTGGGGGCGGAACTCGTTCCAGAACACGCCGGCGGGGCCGACCCGAAGCTCGGCGAAATCGGTCCCGGCGGCGACGGCCTGGGAGGCGCTGAAGCGGTCATGCTTTGGCGATGATGCGAGAGTTTCGTTCATTGCGGAAGGCCAGTTGTTCGATCGTCTGGGTGGCGTGTTCCGCTTCTTCGCGAGCCCGCAGAATCACGCCATGGTGGGGTGACTTGCTGCACACCGGGTCAGCATTGGCAGCGTCCCCGGTCAGCATGAAGGCCTGGCAGCGGCAGCCACCGAAGTCCTTCTCTTTCTCGTCGCACGAGCGGCAGGGCTCGGGCATCCAAGCATAGCCGCGGAAGCGATTGAAGCCAAAGGAGTCGTACCAGATGTGTTGCAGGCTGTGATCGCGAACGTTGGGGAATTCCACAGGCAACTGACGCGCGCCGTGACAGGGCAGCGCGGTGCCGTCGGGGGTCACGGTGAGGAAAATGCTGCCCCAACCGTTCATGCAGCCCTTGGGTCGCTCTTCGTAGTAGTCGGGCGTGACGAAGATCAGCTTGCAGGCGCTGCCGGCCGCTTCCAGCTTGGCGCGGTACTCGTTGGTGATGCGCTCGGCGCGTACCAGTTGCTCACGGGTGGGCAGCAGGCCCGCACGGTTCAGCTCGGCCCAGCCGTAGAACTGGCAGGTGGCGAGCTCGACGAAGTCGGCCTCAAGAGCCACACACAGCTCGATGATGCGGTCGATCTTGTCGATGTTGTGCCGATGGGTGACGAAGTTGAGCACCATCGGATAGCCATGGGCCTTCACCGCACGGGCCATTTCCAGCTTCTGCGCGAAGGCTTTCTTCGAGCCGGCCAGCAAATTGTTGACCTGCTCGTCGCTGGCCTGAAAGCTGATCTGGATGTGATCCAGGCCGGCGGTCTTGAAGTCAGCGATCTTCTGCTCGGTCAGGCCGATGCCCGAGGTGATCAGGTTGGTGTAGAACCCCAGCCGCCGGGCTTCGCCGATCAGTTGTGCAAGATCCTGACGCACCAGCGGTTCACCGCCGGAGAAACCGATCTGGGCCGCGCCCATCTCGCGGGCTTCGGCCATCACCTTGAACCACTGCTCGGTACTCAATTCCTTGCCCTGGGCTGCGAAGTCCAGGGGGTTGGAGCAGTACGGGCATTGCAGCGGGCACCGGTAGGTCAGCTCCGCCAGCAGCCAAAGCGGCAGGCCGACTTCAGGCGTGGGTGGCAGGCTGGGCAAGTTCGATCCAGTGCTGTGCACGGGCGACCTCCATGAATTGCTCGATGTCCTCGGCCAGTTCCGGTACGCCGGGAAACTGTTCTTCGAGCTGGGCGATGATAGTGGCCACACTGCGCTGACCATCGATCAGCCCGCCGATGGCGCCGGCACTCTCGTTGAGTTTGATCATGCCTTCGGGGTAGAGCAGCACATGGCCTTTCTGCGCGGGCTCGTACTGGAAGCGGTAGCCTTGGCGCCATTTTGGGATGCTTTGACGGTCGAAACTCATAGGGCGATCCCCTTGTGCCAGACGCGCTGGTCGGTGACGCTGTGATAGGGCGGGCGGTTCAGCTCGTAGGCCATGCTCATGGCATCGAGCATGCTCCACAGGATGTCGAGCTTGAACTGCAGGATTTCTAGCATACGCTGCTGGCCTTCGACCGTCGTGTAGTGCTGCAGGGTGATGCTCAAGCCGTGCTCCACATCGCGCCGGGCCTGGCCCAGGCGAGTGCGGAAGTATTCGTAGCCGGCCGGATCGATCCACGGGTAGTGGGCTGGCCAGCTGTCCAGGCGCGACTGATGGATCTGTGGTGCGAACAGTTCGGTCAACGAGCTGCTGGCCGCTTCCTGCCAGTTGGCCCGCCGCGCGAAGTTGACGTAGGCGTCCACGGCGAAACGCACGCCGGGCAGGACCAACTCCTGGGACCGCAACTGGTCGGGATCCAGGCCCACGGCCTGGCCCAGGCGCAGCCAGGCTTCGATGCCGCCGTCTTCGCCGGGGGCACCGTCGTGGTCGAGCAGGCGCTGGATCCACTCGCGACGAATCTCGCGGTCCGGGCAATTGGCCAGGATGGCGGCATCCTTGAGGGGGATGTTGACCTGATAGTAAAAGCGGTTGGCAACCCAGCCCTGAATCTGCTCACGGGTCGCGCGGCCTTCGTACATCGCCACGTGATAGGGGTGGTAGATGTGGTAATACGCACCCTTGGCACGCAAGGCCTGCTCGAACTCGGCGGGGGTCATGGGGGTGTCGGACATGGTGGTTCTCCCGGGGAATGTGTTGTCAGTGCCGGCCTCTTCGCGGGCAGAGGGCTCGCCGCCCGCCCCGCTCCCACAGGGATTGCATCGATCCTTGTGGGGAATGTGTTGTCTGTGAGGGCCTCTTCGCGGGCAGAGGGCTCGCCGCCCGCCCCGATCCCACAAGGGCTTCATTGAACCCTGTGGGAGCGGGTCTCTGCCCGCGAAGAGGCCCTCCCTGACACTCCACTACAACTCGATGCTCATCCCATCGAACGCCACTTCGACACCGCGCCGGGCCAGTTCGGCCCGCTGTGGCGAGTCTTCGTCCAGGATCGGGTTGGTGTTGTTGATGTGGATCAGCACCTTGCGCTGGCGCGGCAGCCCTTCGAGCACTTCGAGCATGCCGCCCGGGCCGTTCTGCGCCAGATGGCCCATTTCGCGTCCGGTGCGGGTGCCAACACCGCGTCGCTGCATTTCGTCGTCATCCCAGAGGGTGCCGTCTACCAATAGACAGTCCGCGCCCGCCATGCGTTCGAGCAGGGCATCGTCCACCTGGCCCAGACCCGGCGCATAGAACAACGTGCCACCGGTACGGGTGTCTTCCACGATCAAACCCAGGTTGTCACCCGGATGCGGGTCGAAACGGTGGGGCGAGTAGGGCGGCGCGGCGCTGCGCAACGGCAGAGGGGTAAAACGCAGGTTCGGACAGGCCGGAATCACGAAGCTGCCTGTAAGTTCGATGCGTTGCCAGTCCAGTCCGCCATTCCAGTGGCTGAGCATGTTGAACAGCGGAAAACCGGTGCTCAGGTCCTGATGCACCATGTCGGTACACCAGACCTGATGCGGGCAGCCTTCGCGCAGGCTGAGCAGGCCGGTGGTGTGATCGATCTGGCTGTCGAGCAGGACGATGGCTTGTATCCCGGTGTCACGCAGGGCACGGCCCGGCTGCATGGGCGCAAAGCTCTGCAATTGCGCACGGATGTCCGGCGAGGCGTTGCACAGCACCCAGTTCACCCCGTCGTCGGACAGGGCAATGGACGATTGCGTGCGCGCATGGGCACGCAGGCTGCCATCGCGAAAGCCACTGCAATTGGTGCAGTTGCAGTTCCACTGGGGAAAGCCGCCGCCGGCGGCGGAGCCGAGAATCTGGATATGCATGAAGAACTCGCAGCATCAAGCCTGGAAATGAAAACGCCCCGGTCATTGGCTGGCCGAGGCGTTGCGTTGCAACTGAAGCTTAGCGGCTGGCGAAGTACATGGTGACTTCGAAGCCGATGCGCAGATCAGTGTAAGCAGGTTTGGTCCACATAAGAGATCTCCTTCTGGGTTGATGGGCTTGTAGCATTAGTCCGCCCCGACCGTAGGACGTTCAATGCTCCTTGGGGCGCTATGTTACTAAATAAGAAAGCCGCCTATGGGTATTTATTCGATAAAGTCCGTTACCTGCCCGGTAACGATCGCTGGGCCGGCACCCACGAAGGCTCCAGCGTAGGTCCCGTCGCCAGGCACAGCCAGCCGCCGGTGCCGCTGGCCAATTGCTGCGCGGCTTGGTGCAGATCGCCCGGGCGCAGCTCGCGCACGGCTCGCTGCAGGGCACTCAGGTAGTCGGCACCATGGCCGGCCTGACAGGCTTGCCAGAGCAACTCGGCCAAGGGCAGCAGGTCCATCTGCGAGCGCTCGTGGCGACTGGCGAGCTCTTCGCGCTGAGTGTCCAGCGCAGCGGGTTTCAGGGTATCGATCAGGGTTGGCAGGGTTTCGATGAAGGTCTGCACATGGCCCAGGATATCGGCCAGCGGTGCCTGGGGCGACTGGACACCGAACACCAGACCCGTACGGCCAGCCATCTGGCGCAGTCCACTGAACACGGCGTAGCCCAATTGCAGCTCGACGCGCATGCGCTGGTAGAACGAGGTCTGGCACAGCTGCGCCAGCAGGCGCCAGGCGGCTTCGTCGGCGATGCTCTGGCTCGGCACCGGGCAGAACAACAGCAGCGCCTGTTCGCTCGACTGGCAGGGCACATGACTCCAGCTACGCCCCGATTGAGCCGGATGCGGTTGAGCCCGCTGCGGGCTGGCGGTGCCGGGCATCTTGCGCAACGCATTGTTCAGGGCGCTGCGTTCACCGTCGTTCATGCCGACGGCCAGGCCGTCCCAGCGCGCCGCGCCCCACAGCTTCTGCAAGGCCAGTGGGCGCAGGTCTTCGTCGGAGGTGCGGCTGTGGAAATAGCCCAGGCTGTGGTCGGGCAGGCGCTTGAGCAGTTCCTTGATGGGGGTCAGGGTGGTACTGGCGGATTCCTGCCCGGCCTGGTGCCAGACCTCCGGGGCCGGTATGGCCAGCAGCTCCAGGGCTTGCTCCAGCAGCGCCGGGATGGGCGCCTGCACGCCGCTCAGCTTGAGTTGCCAGTCGTCGCCCAGGCTGCTGAAGACCATCTGCACACCGGCCTGGCGTGCTTCTTCGGTGAGTTTGCGCAGGCTGTCCCGCAACGTACGGAACAGTCCCTGATGGCGCGAGGCATTGACCCGCCAGCGCAGGTACAGAGCGGCTTCATGGCTGTGCGCCGAAGCGCCGTCCCGATAGGCCAGACCTTGCGGATCCGGTACGGGATGGTCCGGGCGGCGGCTGGGGCGCAGAAAGCGGTTGCGCGGCGGCAGTCGCCAGCGACCGGCCAGGTCGCGTTCCGGACCGGCTGCCACTGGGTGCAACAGGTGTTCGGGGCGCAGGTGTTCGAGAATCTCGCGCAACGCCTGCAAGGCTTGGCGGCTCAACTCGCACGGCGTTTCATCGCTGTGATGGCGAGCCAGCTCCAAGGCGCTGGCGACCTGCAAGCGGCGCTCGTTGAGCAGGCGGAATTCCTCGCGCAGGCCTTGCCAGTCGTCGTGGGCCTGGAAGAACTCCAGCCAATCGAAGCACAGCTGGCCGATCAGCGCGGTCGCCGTTTCGCCTGCTGGCGTGAGCTTGAATTCGATATTGATCAGGGCCTGGTCGGCGAAGGTATAGAACGTGCTCAGTTCCAGGGTCTGCACCAGTTGCCGACGGCGCAGCTCGGCCAACAAGCCGCCGTGCTGGCTGGCGCCCAGCCAGGTGGCGAGGAACTCCAGGGCCTGGGTGGCGCCGCGGGGCAGGTTTTCGCAGGCGAACAGCAGGTTGAAACGGCCTTTGTCCGGCGGCTCGACCGCTTCGCTCGGCGTGCCCACCAGCGGTGGCGGGGCGATCTGTTCGGCGGTGTCGCCGGGGCGCAGCGCACCCGCCGCTTTTTCTGCCATGGCACGCAGCTGCTCCAGCGGTTGCGGGCCGACCAGGCACAGGGTCATCTGTCCGGTCTGGTAGAAGCGCCGGTAGAAGCTGCGCAGGTCCTGCTGGAACGAATCGCGCGGTACCGGCAGGCTGTAGCGATTGCCGGCGTGGAAGGCCCGCAGCGGATGCTCGGCGTCCAGCGCGCTGGTCAACCATTGCTGGTGGCGCGCCTCGGGGTCGCGCGACCAGGCGACGAATTCGGCGTGCAGCACTTCGCGTTCGCGCAGTTGCTCGGCCTGGGTCATGCGCGGATGGCCGAGCATGTCGCACAGACGTTCCAGCGCACCGGCGAAGGCATTCACCGGCACTTCGAAGAAATAGTCGGTGCAGCGCTCGCGGGTGCTGGCGTTGATCTGCCCGCCGTGGTTCTGCACGAAGGCCATCAGCCCGTGGTCGCCGCTGTGGCGTTCGGTGCCGAGAAAGAACAGGTGTTCAAGGAAATGGGCCAGACCAGGCCAGGCGGCGGGTACGTCGTGGCTGCCTGCGGCAACGCGCATGAAGGCGGCGGCACGCTTGAGACGTGGCTCATGATGCAGGCGCACGTGCAGGCCGTTGTCCAGCACCACGTGTTCGGCGGCCGGCAGTGAAGGTTGAGGCATGTCAATTCCCTTTGAGCGGTCAGGCTGTAGGGCGTAATCGTAGCGGATTTGGGGGTAGGCGGGGGAGCCGTTCGCACTGGGATTTTCCAGACAAAACGAGCTTTTTTGCGGATTGCGGAGAAATGCACATCTTGGGAAGCGATGTGGCGGCCGCCGACATGAATCGGCGCCGCCAGACCACGGTCTTCAACTCAGCTCAAAGACAGGCTCAAGCCTTGTCATCCTGCTCGTCCTGCTGCTCATCGTCGTGCTTGAGCGCTGGCTTCATGCCTGGCTGTGGCGCGTGCTCGGCGTTGGGTGCGATCTCTTCGCCGTGGTTCTTCTTTTCCTGCTGGACTTTCTTGTCGTGGGCAACGTTGCGTGGGTCAGTCATGAGAATTCCTGGTGTGGGCAGATGATTCGAATACCCGTCGACGCGAAACGCTGGCAATGAGCGCCCGGGCAAGACTTGGAGTGGAGCGCTTGCCCAAGCGTTCAGTGCCGCTTCAGGTCAGGTCACTGACTCAGCGCATTGCCAGTAGCGACCACGGACGCCGAGGGCAGCAGTTGGCTGATGAAGCGGTTCCAGCGGGTGATGTCCGAAGGGCCGACGAACACGACGTCCGAGGCTTGCAGGTCGAACTGGCGGGCGAGCAGGAAAGCGGTTGGCTTCTTGGCGTTGAGGTAGAACACCGTGGCGGGTTGCTGGGCGCGCTCCTGGGCGCCGCGGATCACGTAGATGGCCTCGGCGTTGGCGGTTTCCTGGGACAGGCCGCCGGCGTTGCCCAGCGCTTCGAGCAGGGTGAAGGTGCTGGTGCCGTAGGTCATCACCTGGGGCGAATTGACTTCGCCGAGCACGTAGACCTTGTTCGCCCGGTTGTTGCCCAGGTGCAGCTGGTCGCCGTTCTTCAGGTAGATGCCGTTGAGCTTGGAATCCTTGCGGTTCAGGGTGTCGATGTCGAGTAGGTACTCGTGACCGTCGCGCTTGAGGATCAGCCCGGCCAGGTTGCCGCTGCCATCGTCGCCACCGGCACGGCTGACCGCTTCGATCAACGACAACGGCACGTTGTTCAGCACCTGGGGACCTGCGTTCTTGAACGAGCCGGAAAACACCACGCGCTGGCTGGCGTAGTTCTGCACGTTGACGTCCACCTGGGTGTCGGTCAGGTAGCGCGAGAGGGCGCGTTGCAGGTCATTGCGCAGTTCGCTGACGGTCTTGCCTTCGGCCTGGATGGAGTTGATGAACGGGTAGTACACGGTGCCGTCGTTGCGCACGATCTGCGTGCCCTGGGCGCGCGGTTCCTGGTTGGTCGGCGAGTTCAGCTCGACGTGGTCCCAGACGGTGATCTGCAGACCATCGCCGGCGCCGATGCGGTAGTCGCCTGGCTTGTAGGCATACAGCGCGGCCGGTACGGGTTCGGGCCGGTACTGGTTCTGATGCTGGGCGACGGTCTGCGCGTTGATCGGCAGGACCGTGACCGGTCCGGTTTCACCGATGTCATCGGCGGCATCTTCGGGCGTCATGTGTTGCCCTGGGGAAAACACACATCCTTGCAGCAGCACGGCGAACAACGCGACTACGAATACAGTTCGTTTCATTGCAATCTTCCTTGGAGAATCGGACTTCTCACACGGTATTTGGGAGGTTCGGAACAGCGGTGTGACGGTGAAGTCTTTTCGTGTGGCCTAGAGCTTCTGGGCTGCGGCGAGCAGCAGACCGGCGTCGGCCAGGCCCAATACGGGGTTGCAATCGAAGGCGTCACCCAGGCGCGCCTCGTTCCAGCGGTTCTCGACGAACTGGCGCATTTCCCGTTCGAAGCGCTTTTCCGCGAATTGCAGGGCGTTCTCGCGGCAGGCGCGGGGGTTGAAACGCGATGCCTGGCTTTCGAACGTCTCGATGGCGGCGGTGAGCGCCGCCACGGTCTGCTGGTAATAGAACACCCCGGTAGGGTTGTCCTCGTTGAGCCCGCGTACGGTTTCCAGGGTGCCGCCGCGGCCGAAGGCGATCACCGGCGTGCCGCAGGCCTGGGCTTCCACCGGGCTGATGCCGAAATCCTCTTCGGCAGCGAAGACGAAGCCGCGGGCGTTCTGCATGTGCTCGCGCAGCACTTCGAACGACTGGTAGCCCATCAGCGTGACGTTGGGGCCGCACACCGCACGGCACTTGTCCATTTCCGGGCCGTCGCCGATGACGATCAGGCGCTTGTCGGGCATGGCGCTGAACGCCTCGACCATCATCGGCACCTTCTTGTACGGCACCATGCGCTGGGCGGTCAGGTAGAAGTCCTGCTTCTCGGTCTGCAGGTTGAAACCGGTGGTATCAACCGGCGGATAGATCACGGTCGAGGGACGGCGATAGGCCTTGTCGATGCGTCGGCCGATGAACTGGGAGTTGCTGATGAACTCGTCGACACCCGCGGCGGTGCGCTGGTCCCACATGCGCATGTAATGCAGGATCATCCGTGCCACCTTGCTCTTGATACCGGCCAGCAGATTGGCCTCGCGCAGGTACTGGTGCTGCAGGTCCCAGGCATAGCGGATGGGCGAATGCACGTAGCTGATGTGCAACTGGTTGGGGCCGGTCAGCACGCCTTTGGCCACCGCGTGGCTGCTCGACAGGATCAGGTCGTAGCCGGACAGGTCCAGTTGCTCGATGGCCATGGGCATCAAGGGCAGGTATTTCTGGTAGCGCGTGCGGGCCTTGGGCAGGCGCTGGATGAAGGTGGTAGTGGCACGCTTGCCGCCCAGGTGCACGCGATCTTCGTCGCTGAGAAAGTCGATGACCGAGAACAGATCGGCGTCGGGCCAGATCTTGAGCATCGAGGCCAGGACCTTTTCGGCACCGGCGTAGGTGACAAGCCAATCATGGACGATTGCTATTTTCATAGGGCACCTGCAGTTCGGGAATGAGGGGCGCTCTGGGACGAGCACGGGTGTTGAGTCGTTTGCTCAACTGGATAAAAGGCAGTTCGACGAGGCGATAGCTCACGTGCGCGGCCAGCAGCGACAGCGCGGTGGCAAGCAAGGTGACCGACAACGAACGACCGGGAACGCCCAGCAAGTAACGGCACAACAGCTCCATGCTCGGGTGCAGCAGGTACAGCGAATAACTGATGGTGCCCAGCCACAGCAACAACGGTTGATGCAGGCGAATGCGCTGGGTCAGCAGCATGAAGCTGCTGATGGCCAACAGGTAGGTGAAGCAGTAGCGAAACCAGTACTCGCCGTTGCCGGCATCGAAGCCGTAGGCGGCGTAGAAGGTCGGCGGCAGGGCCACGGCATAGGCCAGCAGCAGGCCTTTCACGCAGCGCCGCACCTGGGCATCGGCCTGGCCGAGCAGGCAGTCGCGCCAGATCGAACCGAACAGCATCAGCGACAGGCCCAGCGGCAAGGCCACCGGCAGCTTGCGTTCGAGCAGCATGCGCATCATGCCCATGCCCACCGCAGCGGCCAGCAGGGCCAGGGCGCAGGCGGCGCGGAAGCCGGTGCTGCGCAGGCGACCGATCAGCATCAGGCCCAGGCACAGCGCATAGAACAGCCACTCGATGAACAGCGTCCAGTACAGCCCCATCACGTCTTCGACGCCCATGGCCGCCTGCAGCATGGTGACGTTGGCCACCACACGCTGCCAGGTCGGCAGGGTTTCACCGGTCAGTGCCAGCATGCTGATGTACAGCGCCAGCGACAGCCAATAGGCCGGGTACAGGCGCAGCACCCGCGAGACGATGAAGCGACGTGCGCCGCCGGGGCCAGGGTGCAGGCTGAACGGGATCACCACACCGCTGAGCAGAAAGAACCAGATGACGCCCAGCTTGCCGATGTCCAGCCAGAAATGCGGCAGCGCACCGGGGCCCAGCAACGGCTGCCACAAGTGACAGACCACCACCAGCAGGGCGGCAATGCCGCGCAAGGCATCCAGATACCCCAGGCGAGTCATGAGTGCTCCTTGCCGGGCGACGGCTGGGTCAATGCGGCACTGCGCGGACGTCGTGCCTGGACCGTGTCGATACGGTCGCTGATCAGCCGGGCCGACGCATCCCAGCTGAACCGCGACACGTTCTGCAGGCCCAGGGTGCGCAGGTGCTGGCGGATGGTCAGGCTGTTCAAGGCCAGCGCCATGGCCCGGCTGATGTGTTCGACGTCCAGTGGATCGAAGTACAGCGCGCTGGACTGCAGCACCTCGGGGATCGAGGCGGCATTGGCCGCCAGCACCGGGCAACCGCAAGCCTGCGCTTCGAGCGGCGGAATGCCGAAGCCTTCGTACAGCGAAGGAAACACGAAGGCCGCCGCGCCCTGGTATTGCTCGATCAACTGGGCGTCGGTCAGGCGCCCGAGGAAGCGCACCCGTGGATCGCTGTTGGCCAGGGCTTCCAGGTTCGGGTCGGAAAACACCGCGCCGCCGCCACCGACGATGCGCAATTCCACCTGCTCGAAGCCCTTGAGCTGCAGGAACGCCTGGATCATGCGGCTGAAGTTCTTGTGCGCGCTGGGCGAGGACACTGCCAGCAGATAGCGCGGACCGGCCTGCAACGGTTCACCGGGTTGAAATTCTTCACCCACGGCATTGGGCACCACGAGGATCTTCTGCGCCGGAAAATCGTAGAACTCGCCGATCTCGCGCTTGGAAAACTGGCTGACGGTGATCAGCGTCTTCAAACGCTTGAGCAGCAGCGGCGTCATCAGCCGATAGGCCGTGCGGAACTGCCAGGTGTAGCTCTGTGGATGACGCACGTAGGTGATGTCGTGGTGCGTGGCGATTTGATTGCCATAGAACAGCGGCGCGGTGGCGCACAACGACAGCAACAAGGGGTTGCCCTGGCTGCGCAGGTAGCGCGGCAGGTCGAGCTGCTCCCACAGGTGGCCGGTACGCGTCCCTACGACCTGGGCATCCAGCAGCCGAGCGGTCTCGTGCATGCGCACACCCGGCGAGGTGACGAACACCAGGTCGTCACGTTGACGCTTGAGGGCCAGGCAGGTCTGCTCGGCGAACCGTTGCACCCCGCGCAGCTCCTGGGTCAGAAAACGTGCATTGATGACAATCATCGGAACATCCTTGGCTCACGCGCTTGCTAGAGGTAGTGCCGCGTCCAACGGTCGCGGTCGAAGGCGGCGCAAGGTGCACCGCAGTTAAGGCCCGCTCCTGCGGGCGTCGCGTTTTCTACTGGGTGAACAACCAATTGGCTTTGCCCAGGCTGATGATCTTGGGGAACTCGGAGGCGGTCACCACGGTGGTGCAGTAGTGCTCACCGCAATCCCACGGGTTCTCGCTTTCGCGCATGCCCACCCCGGCCTGGCGTGTGTCGATCAGCCGCGCGCCGCCCTGCAGCAGGGCGCTGGACTGGATCCGTACCGGCCGCGACTGACCCACCGCCCAGACCACCAGCACCTGTTCATCACCCTTGGCGAAGCGCAGTTGGTACAGCGTGTCGCTGATCACGCTGTGCTTGGCGTCGTAGCGGTACTGGGTCAGGTACGGTGCAATCGCCTTGAGCGTGGTGTACGCCGGCTTGGGGTTCAGGTCGTTGTCGAGCAGGCCGAAGTTGTGTTCGCGCTCCTTGGGATCGCGGCCGTCGTTGAGCAGGTCGTACCACCACATGCCCTGGATCGCCGGATGAATCCGCGCCAGGAAAAACCCTCGCGCCAGGTACGCGGCCTGGGTGGTTTCGCTGACCCCGCAAGGCTCGTCGGCGCTGGGCCAGCTCATTTCCGTCAGGTACAACGGCACCGGGCGCTCGGCCAGGGCGTCGAGGCGGCTGGAGATGTCGCTCAGCCACTTTATCCAGCTTTCCGGGGTGTTGCCTGCATGGTCCTTGCGGCAGTGGACATACGGGTGCAGCGACAAGCCGTCCAGATCGTCCATCACACCGGCCTCTACCAGCCGGTCGGCGAAGCCTTCCTGCAGGCCCTGAGTGGTTACCGCGCCGGCCACCAGGCGCACGTCTGGGTCGTTGCTGCGCACCAGCGCGCTGGTTTCCTTGATCAGCGTGGCGTAGTCCTGGCTGAAGGCTTCGCTGGTCGGGTCTTCCAGGTCCCATTCGTTCCAGATCTCGTAGAAGTCCACCTGGCCACGCAGGCGCCGGCTGATGAAGTTCACGTAATTGGCGAAGGCATCGCGCACGAACGGGCTGCGCGGTTTCGCATCTTTTTCATACCACTGGTTGCCGTAGCCCAAGATGAGCATGTTGCCGATCTGCCGTTCGCGCAGGGCCTGCAGATAGCGCTGCCAGCCCATCGGAAAGTTCAGGCGCTTGGGCTCCAGTTCTACTGTTGACCAGAACAGGTCATCCCGGGCCGAGGTGATGCCAGCCTCTTTCATAAGCAAGGTCGGCCGTGCCACCGGCGCGCTCGAATGAAGCAGATGGGTACCGACCCCGACGATGAAAGTGTCGGCGGCCTTGGTGTTCGCATGGGTGAACAGCCCCAGCAGTAACCAAACCATACGTTGCAGCAATCTGGGCATAAAAAGGTTCACGTCAGTTGAAGGCCATCGGGGTAGTCATCACGGTTGCTGCGACGTCGCTCGGTAATCAACCACTGCACAGGCATGGCCTTGCGGCGCAGGGCATGGGCGATGGCCATGCCCAGAAAGATCCCGCAGACCGGCACTTCCAGCACGTCAGTCGTCCAGCCCACCACCACCACGCACAGGGAAATGCTCAACAGGGCGCGAGCCATCCAGCTGTTCTTGCTGCGCAGTGTCATCAGCAGCGGCAGGAGCAGCGCGTAGAGCATCGGGCCCATGACGCCGAAACTGGCCCACAGGTACATGAACAGACTGTCGGCCACGGCCGGGTACTTGACGTTGTCCACGGGAAACATGTTCACCGCGCTGCCGACCATGCCCAGGCCGCCGCCCGTCCAGCTCCAGTCGCGGCGGGCCACTTCATCGGCCAGGCGCGGCCAGGTGTTGATCATGCGGTCGTACAGCGACACCAGGCTGCCTTCGGCGCCACTGGCGGCCAGGCTCGGATCCAGCGGCGTCCACAGGCCAACCAGCGGCAGCACGGCGCCCATGCCCACCAGTACGACGAAGGCCACTCGGCAGAGCAGGCGCTGGTTGTAGAACGGCATCACCAGCAACACGGCGATGAGCGCCACGGCGGTGGACTTGTTGGTGGTCACCAGAATGGTCACGAACGCCACGCCCAGCAAAGCGAGCAGCAGCACCTTGGAGCGGGTGAAGGCGCACAGATACAGGGTGAAGACAGCGGTCAGGGTGGCAGCCGTGGTCGACATCCGCGCGAAACCTGCAGGTCGGTCGATACCGTCGGCTGCCCAGGTCATGTTACCGGTCAGCTCCTGGTCGCCCAGGTTGTAGCTGTAGCCTTTCCAAGGCACCGAAAACAGGCTGTCGGCGTACACACCGAGGATGGTCGCCAGCAGGCACAGGCCGATCGCCCAGCCCAGCAGCTTGCGGCGCTGTTCCAGATGTTCCCCGCAGACCAGCCCGAACAACAGCGGAATGTAGCCGAACAGGGCGAACAGCGGGTTCACCAGGGCCGCGCCGTGGAGCATGCCCAACCCGGCCGAGACGACCAGGCCCAGCAACAGGATCCAGAACAGGCGGTGGGTCTTGAGCGTGGTCAATTCCAGGGCGAACAAGCCCACGCACAGCACCTTGGGCAGGTACAGCAAGGCCGAGATGCCGGCCTGGTCGAAGTAATAGCGCAGCGCACCGGAAAACGTCTCGACCAGCAGCAGGGCGATCGCGGTCCAGACCACCAGCGTCGACTTGTTCATCGCAAGTCGTGTCGCCGGTGCCTCAAAGCGACTGAGTGACAGGGCTGATTTCATGATGGACATTTCTTCTTTGCAGAACATCGAGGAACAGCTGTTGATAACTGTCGAGCATCCGTTCCTGGTCGAGCAGGTGCTCGACGCTGTTACGCGCCTGGGCGCCCAGGCGTTCGCGCAGCTCGGGGTCGCGGTACAGCTGCAGCATCGCCAGACCCAGGGTCTGTGGCTCGTCTGGGTTGCACAGCAGGCCGTTGACGCCGTCCTGGATGATCTCCGGCAGGCCGCCGCGGGCACTGGCGATCACCGGCACCGAGTGGGCGCAGGCTTCCACCGCCACCAGGCCGAATGGCTCGTTCCAGATCGAAGGCACGATGGCCACGTCGATCTGCCGATAGAAGCTCTCCGGCGACTGATAGCCGACGAAGTGGATGTTTTCGCCGCTGGCTTCAAGCTTGAGCACCTGCTCGTAGTCCAGCTGCCCGCGCCCGGCGATCTGCAAGGTGGCGTTGAACGGCAATTTCTTGAACTGATCGATCAGCCAGCGCAGGCCCTTGGGCTCGGACAAGGTGCCCAGGTAACCGAAGCGCAACGGTTCGCCTTGGGCCATGCGGGTGAAACGCGACGGTGCAGGGTCGATCTTCGGGCTGGCGTTGTAGATCACCTGCTGCGAAGCGTTGCGGAAGAAGCGTGCGTCGGTGAGCTTGCCCAGCAGGTGCTGGCTGACCCCCACCACCGCGTCGACCTGGGCCGAGCGTTCGGCATGGCCCTGGCGGAAGTGCCTGCACAGCGTGCACGGCACCTTGCAGGCGGCGTTCTTCTTGAACATGTTGCTGCTGGGGCACATCAGGTACATGTCGTGCAGCACCTGCACCAGCGGCAAACCGGAGGCGGAAATCTCGTCCCAGGCCGACACCGACCAGCCACTGAGGTTGTGGCACACCACCAGGTCGACGTGCTCGGCGGCCAGCACTTCGCGCAGGTAGCTGCGCATGCCCATGTTGTACTTGTCGCGCAGATGCCAGCCCAGCCGGGCCAACGCGCCTGGGCGCTGCTCGCTGAAGTGCCAGTAGGTGTTGAGCAGCCCGGCGCGGTAGACCTTCACGCCCTTGACGTATTCATGCTTGAGGCCCGCATCGGGGCCGGTGCTCAGCACGCAGACCTGATGGCCACGCTGCTGCATGCCCTCGACCGTGCGTTGCAGAACGATTTCAGCACCGCCACCGATATGCGGCGAGTACAGGCTGCTTAGGAACAGTATCTTCATAGTGGGTAGGATTCATGAATGCCCAGACGACCCGATTCCCCGTCACGCATGGCTTGTTCGAGCAAGCCCAGGCGTCGGTCCGAACCGCTCCTTTTTGCGAAATAGCGCAGCAACAGCAGAAACACCGAGCGATTGAGCCGATACAGCAGCGTCGAGCCAGCCCACACGTGCTTGTCGAACCAGGCCTGATTGCGCGCGGTGTAATAGGCGCGCAGGTCCGAGTTGCCGAGCAGGAAGCTCTCGAAAATGTTATTGGTGCGGGCCTTGGCATTCCACGACTCTTCCAGGTCGTCGAGCAGCGCCTCGGTCACCAGGAATATCTGCCCGCCGCTGGCGGTGATGCGCCAGGTGTATTCGGTGTCGTCGGCATACAGCAGCAGGTCTTCGAGCGGCAGGCCGATGCGCTGGAACACGCTGCGGTGCGCGAGCAGACCGCCATAGGTGGTGAAGGGCAGTTGCACCAAGGGCTTGCTGGCCGCCTTACGCCCGGCCGGTTTTCCCCAGGGCGTACGCCGCCACAACTTGTAGGGCAGTTGGGCAATGTGGAAACCGAAGCAGCTGGAGCGCAACTGGATCGCATAGCGATGCGGCACTCCGGCGGCGATATCGGCCTGGTGGTTGGGGCGAAAACCGATCACGGCCGCCTTGTCCACGCCCACGATGCGCTCGCACTCGTGCAGCCGCTGGTGCAGGGTCTCGACAGCGCCGAGGGTGGGTGCATTGTCGTCGTCCATTAGCCACAGGTATTCAGCGCCCTGTTGCAACGCCGCCTCGATACCGACCTTGTAGCCATTGGCCGAACCGGTGTTGCTGGGCAGCTCGATCACGGTGATCTGGGTCGGCCATTGCGTGCGCAACGAGTTCAGATCGGCGCGCGACGCGTTGCTCACCACCACCACCCGTTCGATGTGTGCAGAGGCCAGCGAACGCTCGATCAGCGCTTCGAGGTAACAAAGGCGGTCGCCGTACGTCAGTGTCACCAGGGTGGTCTTGGCATTCATCGAACTGCTCTCCTGAAGCATCGTATGTCTGTGCGCCGCTCAGCAGGCGTGCGCGGTAAGGCGCTGCAGGCTGCTGCGCGGCAGGCTGATACGCTGCTCGCGTTGCAGCAGGTTGAGCAGGATCACGGCGCGTTCGTCGCCGTCCTCGCAGAGGAAAATGGCCTGCACTTCACTGTCGCCGGTGCGCACTCGCACCGCTTCGCCTTCGGTGAAACGCACCGCGTTCGCGGCGCTTGCCTGGGTGCGCTGGCGAATGCTGGCGATCAGGCTGTCCGGCACCGGGCACGGCATGCCGCCGAAGGCGACGACGCGGCACACGCCACGGGTGGAGCGGATCGGGTACCAGTTGTCGTTGCAGTCCAGGCGAATGAACAGGTAGCCGGGGAACAAGTCCTCGTCGGCCACGCGGCGGCTGCGGGTCAGGGCAGAGGCGGCGCGCAACGGGCGAAAGCACTCGTATTGCTGACGCAGCAGATGTTCTTCGGCACGGGCTTCCTGCCGCGGTTTGGTCTGGATCAGGTACCAGTTGGCATTGCTGTCGAAGTCGTTCATGAGCGCATCTCGATGGCGTGGACGGAAGGACTGGTGGCCACCCTGCGGGTGTCCTGTGCAGCGCTCGGCTTGAGCGTGCTGTAGCACGGCAGCCATTGGCGAATCCGTGATACGGGGTTGAACATCAGCACGTCGATGATCGACAGGTTGGGCACGAACGGGTCTTTGAACTGCGTGTAGCAAAGCTCGTCCATGCGGTGGAAACGCAGCTCCAGGTCGTGGCGGGCGAAGTACTCTTCGTCGTACAGCGCCGTGCCGCCGATAGGATTGAGGTAGCGCTGCGCGCCGAAGTGGCGGGCCACCTTCACCACGCGGTCCTGCTTGTCCTGCACCTGGCGCTCGTCCACCGGCAGGGTGGAGGCGACGTGGATCGGCGTGTCGATCTGCAGGTATTCGCAGACCTTGCGCAGCGAGTACTCCAGGTACAGCGCCAGGTTGCGTTCCGGGCAGGTCATCAGCGGCTTGAGCAGCGCCAGCACGTCGTCGCGGTAAGGCGCCCGGGAGTAGCTCATGGCAATCGTCTTGAGCAGCTTGCCCAGCACCTGCGGGGCGCTGTCGCTGAGCTCGCGCTGGTTGATCGCCAGGTCCGAGCGGTCCTTCTTCAGCGGCAGGGTGAACAAGGCCGGCGCGCCACAGCTGAGCAGCCGGTTGCGGTTGACCCAACCCGGATGTACGTACTGCAGGTTGTCGCCGAGCACAAAGGCATCAGCGCCGGCGATCAGCTGGAAATAGCCGAAATAGGGAAACCAGTAAGGCTGCATCATTGCAACGGTGCGGGGCATCGGGAGACTCCTGCCTGGATCGGCGATCACTTCTTGCTCGGCGAATAGTCGTAGCCGTAGGCAGCGCAGTCGTACTCGGCGGTGGACGCCTTGCGGATCACGCCGTTGAATATCGCGCCCTTGACCAGCACGCCGTTCTGCGCAAGACGACGCTTGCTGACCTCGATCTCCTTGACCGAACTCTGGCCGAAGCGAGCGACCAGCAG
Organism: Pseudomonas sp. PS01301; assembly: GCF_029960215.1. NCBI lineage: Bacteria > Pseudomonadati > Pseudomonadota > Gammaproteobacteria > Pseudomonadales > Pseudomonadaceae > Pseudomonas > Pseudomonas sp. PS01301. The sequence goes on from NZ_JASCPM010000015.1 coordinate 37,639, forward strand.
GGTGGTCCCGGCCTGGCGTCCGATCAGGCTGGCGTCGGTCACGGCAATCACCGGCGGGGTGTCGATGATCACCAGGTCGTAATGCGGCGACAGCTCGCGCAGCAGCTTGCTGAAGTTGTCATGCATCAACAGTTCGGAGGGGTTGGGCGCGGCAAAGCCGCAGGCGATCAGGTGCAGGTTGTCCACTTCGGTGGCATTGATCACCTCGGTGTTGCCCAGGCGCGCGGCCAGGGCATCGGACAGGCCGTGCTTGGGCTGCAGGCCGAAGGATCGGTGCAGGTAGCCCTTGCGCATGTCGCCGTCGATCAGCAGCACGCGCTTGCCGGCCTGGGCAATGATCACCGCCAGGTTGGCGCTGACGAACGACTTGCCCACGCCGGGCATGGGGCTGGTGATCATCAGCACGTTGTTGCGTGCTTCCATCATCGCGAAGTGCAGGCTGGTGCGCAGGCTGCGCAACGACTCGATGGCCAGCTCGCTCGGCGCGGCCACGCTGAGCAAGCGCGATTCGCGGTTGGTCACACCCTTGCCACGTTTCTTCTGCAAACGTTCCTGCTGGCGCGACAGCGGCAGCGAGGCGTACACCGGCATGCCCAGGCTCTCGATCACCTCGGGGTTTTCCACGCCGCGGTAGAACGCCTGGCGGATGAAGATGATGGCCACGGCGACCAGGGTGCCCAACAGCATCGCCACCAGAACGATGACCGCGCGCATCGGCTTGACCGGCTCTTCGATGTTGCTGTCGGCCTTGTCGATGATGCGCACGTTGCCGATGTTGCCGGCGCGGATGATGTCCTGCTCCTGGCTCTTGTTCAGAACCAGGGTGTAGGTCTGGGTGGTCACCTGCATGTCACGGGTCAGGCGCAGCAATTCCTGCTGAGTCTCGGGCAGGCCCTTGATCTGCGCTTGCAGGGAGGTCTTCTGCGACTCGATCTGGCTGATCTGCTGGCTCAACGCTGCCGACGCGGGATGCTGACGGGTGTACAAGCGATCCAGGTCGGTGCGCTTGAGGCGCAGCTCCGACAGTTGGGCGTCGTAGGCAACCATCTGGTCGAGCAGGGCCTTGGTCTCAAGGGTGATGTCCACCGACTTGGTACGCATCTGGAAGGCGTGCAGGGCTTCTTCGGACTTTTCCAGTTCCTTGCGCACCACGGGCAGTTGCGAGCGCAGGAAATCCAGGCGCTGGGCCGCTTCGGCCGAACTGCGTTCCACGTTCTGGCGCACGTACAGGCGGCTGACTTCATCCAGCACGCGGTTGGCCTGGACTGGGTCGGTGTCGTTGATGCTCAGGTAGACGATGCCCGAATCCTTGCCCGACTCGGCTACGCGCAGACGCTGTTGATAGTCCAGCGAGGTGTTGAGCAGGCGGTTCTTCACCAGGCGAAATTCAGTGCCGGGGCGAGCGGTGAGCTCGGCCAGCTGCAGGGTCACGCCGTTGCCCTGGCTGACCTCGCCGACACGGCCGCTGAGCAGTGGCGCGCCGTCGGTACCCACGAGGCGATACGTGCCGTTCGGCCCGGCGATCAGGGTCAGGCGCTCGCCCAGCAGGTTTGCCGGCACGTCCAGGTTGAACACGTCGATCTTCTCGCCGCCCCAGGCGAACGCCTCCAGACCGAACAGCGGCGCGGCCAGTGTCTGGTTGCCGGTCGGGGTGAATTCGCGCGCCATGTAGCGCCCGATTGCCGGGAAGTAGCGCGGCGTGGCCACCACGTCCAGCTTGAGGTCGCTGACCACCTGGCCCAGCACGGTACGCGACTTGATCAGCTCGATCTCGGTCACCGCTTCCGATACCGAGGACGGCTTGGTGTTGAGCTGTGGGGTCGCATCCAGACCGACCTTCTTCGGTTCGATCTGGATCATGGCGTTGGCCTGGTACACCGGCGTGGCGACCACGGCGTAGAAAGCACCCAGCAGCGTGAACAGGGCCACGACCCCGGCAATCAGTTTCTTGTGATCGAACAAGGTCCGAAGAATCGTCGCGAGATCGATCTGGGTGTCCTTGTAGTACTCCAGGTTTGAACGGTTCATCGCGGTCATCTTTGTCGATCCTCGGAACTCAGGTAGGGCAGCCAGCCTTCGATACACCGAGTCAATTCGGTGTAGGTCCTTTGAAAGGCGGCAATGGGGCGGCGATAGGGATCGTCGATTTCGAAATTGTCGAGCCACTTGCCGATCAGAAACGTTTTGCCGCGCGTGTGCGGGGCCGTGTCGGTGATGCTGCGCAACTGGCGCTGGTCCATGACCAGAATCAGATCGGCCCAACGCACCTGCTCGTCGGTCAGCTGGCAGGCAGCGTGCGCCGGCCGTGGCACTTGGTTGTCGGCCAGTACCTGTGCGGTCAGGCTGTCCATGTCCTCACCCACGCAAGCCCTCAGGCCCGCCGATTCAACCTGCAGGTGCGGCGCGTGGTGACGCAACAGCGCCACTGCCATGGGGCTGCGGCAGATGTTGCCGATGCAGATCACCAGAACCTTGTTGATCATGTCGTCTTCAGCCCCTCGCCGCGGCCGGCGTCAGGCGCCGTATCAGGTTGCGGCTGACATTGCCCGACACATGCAGCAGGGCGCGGAATTTCTGTACCGGACGGATCGCCGCCACACACATGCCGGACACCTGCACCAGAAAGTGCTCGTAGAGCACGCGGTCGCCCTGGCGGAAGTAATAGTTGGCCAGGCACGCGTAGGTGTGCAGGGTCATCTGCAATTTGTTCTGGCCCGGGCGCTGGGAAAAGATCCCGCCAGGGTGCAGGCGGTAGCGTGCCGGGGCGATGTCGGCCAGGTACTTGCCCTTGCCGTGGGCACCGAGCATCGACCACCAGCACAAATCCAGCACCGGCGCTTGCGCAAGTTCGCGGGGCAGTTCGTGCAGCACGTTGCGAAAGCAGGTGGTCAGGGTCGAGATCGGGCGGGCCTTGAGCAGGTCCATGGCGCTGGCATCGGCCTGGTACTTGCCGGTCAGTTGGATGCCCCGTTCACCTTCGCTGTCGAACGCCATGGCGTCGTGGTAGGTCAGCACGTAATCGGCGTTGGCTTCGAGGAAGTTCACCTGCTTCTGCAACTTGAGCGGGTCGATCCAGTAATCGTCGCCCTCGCAATAGGCGATGTACTTGCCGCGGGCCCGGTTGAACAGCGCCGGGAAGCACCAGCGACCCAACTGGTATTGGTTGTGCTGATGAATCACCGGCTTGATGAGGTTCGGATACTGTTCGGCGTAACGCTCGATGACCTGCGTCGTGCCGTCGCTGGAGGCGTCGTCGTTGATCAGGATCTCGAAGGCGAACGTGGTGCGTTGCGCCAGAAAGCTGTCCAGGGTCTGCTCGATGTACTCGACCTGGTTGTAGGCCGGGCAGGTGATCGACAGCAACGGTTCCTGCCCCTGTGGCCAGGCCTGCATGATCTGTTGTTCGGTCCGCTTCATCGTTCGGCGCTCGCTCTGCTCAACTTGAGGAAGACCCGCAGGGCCAGTGGTTTGTAGGTGGCGGCCACCAGGGCCAGGGTCAGCACGCCACACACGGCCAGGGCGACGAAGATCACCAGGCGGTCGCTGGAGCCGCCGGCAATGGCCTTGAACAACGGATGGGTCAGCAGCACGCCGAACACGGTGCTCAGGCTGATGCGCAGAATGTCGTGCAGCCAGGGCCGGTGCAGGCCGGGCGCCAGGCGCCGATGCACCACTTGTGGCCACAGCGCGAACGACACCAGGCGCAGCATGAACCAGGTCACGGCCGCGCCCAGGGCGCCCCAGCCGTACACCGCAATGATCATCGCCGGTACGCTGATCACGGCCGACACCACGCTGTAGCCGATGTGCAGGCGCATTTCGCCGTAGGCGTATTGCAGGTGGTACTGGAACGCGCTGACCGCCAGGATGGCGCTGCCCAGGGCGTACCAGAACAGGATCGGCGCCCCCCACTGAGCGGCTTGTGTATCACCGCTCCAGGCAAACAGCAGCGGCTCGGCATAGAACGCGATGATCGCCGCCAGCGGAAACAGGAAGGTGCTGACGAAGCGGCTGGCACCCAGGTACAGGGCATGCATGTCGCTTTCACGGCCTTCTGCAACCTGCACCGTCATGCGCGGCAGCAGAGTCTGCACCAGCGGGTTGATCATCATCATGATCCCGGTGGTCAGCAGGGCGACCAGCGAGAAGTAACCGTATTCGGCCAGCGGCAGCACTTTGGACAACAGCACCTTGTCCAGCTGGGTCAGCACGATCCAGACCACGGCGGTCAGCGACACGCTGGCCGCGAACGGCAGGATCGGCTTGACCAGCACCCAGTTGAACCCGCTCAACGGGGTCGGTGCAGGCAGGTGGCGGTAGGCCTTGGCAGCGAAGATCAAGGTCTCGACCAGCGCCACGAACAGCTGGAATTCGAAGAACACCTGCGCGTCCTGCGACACCCAGGTCACCAGCACCAGGCCGCCGAAGTAGCGCAGCGTGGCGATGACCACGTTGGCGTTGTTCAACCAGGCGTGCATCTCCAGGCCTTGCAGGCCGCTCTTGTACAGCGTGGCGAACAGGCGCAGGCCAACCATCACGCCCATCAGAATCACGCAGTTGACGATGGTCTGCGGCTCCAGTGCCTGGGCCTGCAGCCAATGGGCGGCCATCCAGTCGCTGGCCAGGTACACACCCAACGCGCACATCAGTGCCATGGGCAGAAACACCAGCTCGAAGGAGCGCATCAACCAGCCGCCGATACGCTTGGCCGCCGCGCTGTCGCTGCTGCCCTGGTGATGAGCGATCTGGCGCACCAGCGACGGCGACACACCAGCGTCGAGCAGCAGCAGCCAGGCCTGCATCACGGCATAGAAGCCGATCAAGCCATAGGCCTCGGCGCCCAGATGGCTGAGGTAGAACGGCATGATCAAGATGCCGATCACCAGCGCATAGGCCTGGCCCAGGTAGCTGAGGGCCGTGTTGTGGATGACAGAAAGCTTCTTCATCGACGCGTGCCCTGGTTCAACGAATTCATGCCTGTTTTCATACAGCGGTGGCCCATGAAACGGATTGTGGGTAACTCAGTTCGTGGCCGCGCAGCAGGGTGTCGACGACCTGGTCCTGAGTCGCCCGCGCCAGACCGGGGTAGATGGGCAGGCAAAGCACTCGCTCGCTCAGACTGCGCGACTGGTACTGGACCGCTTGCGGCTGCAGATATTCGAGAGTGTCGAGCGAAGGGTAGAAATAACGCCGTGGATTGATGCCGCCGGCTTGCAGTTCGGTGCGCATGGCCAGCACCTGGGTTTCGTTCTGCAAGGCCACCGGGAAATAGCTGTAGTTGACCTGGCTGTCGTCGGCCTGGCGTTGCAGGTCCAGATAGCCACCCAGGCGCTGGCGGTAGTAATGACCCATCTCGGCGCGACGCTCGAGGATGTTGTCGATGTCGTCGAGTACGCTCAACCCCATGGCGGCGCAGAATTCGTTGAGCTTGGCGTTGGTGCCCAGGCCCTCGATCTTGTCCACGTCGGTGATGCCGAAGTTGCACAGCTTGCGCACCCGCGCCGCGACTTCATCGTCGTTGGTGACGATCGCGCCACCCTCGATGGTGTGGAACAACTTGGTGGCATGGAAACTCAGGGTGCTGGCATCGCCCCAGTGGTACACGGACTGACCGGCGTGCTTCACGGCAAAGGCGTGGGCGCCGTCGTACACCACCTTGAGGCGGTACTGACGAGCGATCGCTTCGATGCGTTCCACCGCGCAGGGGTTGCCGAACACGTGGGTGGCGACGATGGCACTGGTGTCGGCCTGCAGGCTGCCTGGAATCTGCTCCGGGTCCAGGTTCCACGTATGCGGGTCGATGTCGGCGAACACCGGACGAATACCTTCCCAATGCAGCGAACTGCTGGTGGCCACGAAGCTGAACGGCGTGGTCACGGCGCTGCCGGAAAGGCCCAGGGCGCGGTAGGCCACCTGCAGCGCCAGCGTGCCGTTATTGGTCAGGATCAAGTGGCGCACGCCCAGGTAATCCTTGAGGCGCTCCTCCAGCTCGCAGCACAGCGGACCGTGGTTTGTCAGCCAGTGGGACGCGTAGATACGGTCCACATAGGCCTTGAACTTGTCGATGTCGCCTAGATAGGCCTTGGTTACGTTGATCATTCGCTGCTCCCTGGCGGCTCGCCATTCCCGTGGTATCCAACACGTTATTGTCCGCTCAGGACGCCTGACTTTTGCTGCGGGCGACTGCGCGTCGGGCGCGGTGCTGGTTGAGCCGCAGGATCATCCGTGTGGTCAGGCTGCCGGCATGAGGGTCACCGTAGTGGAACAGCGCAGTGGCACGCCGGTGCGCCGGATCGCACGGCTGGTTGGCATGCAGCGAACGGTAGCCCCAGAAGAAATACACGTTGCCAGGCCTCATGCGCAGCAACAGCGGCTTGAGCCAGCCGCGCTCGATACACCAACCCATCAGGCGTCGGCACAGCGGGTTCTGATACAGCACTTTCTCAGCAGCGTTGAACAGCACGCTGCCCCGCACCTTGCGCAGGTTGGGAAACAGCACCAGGTCGCCGCGATCCTTGCCCAGCTCGGGGATGAAGATCGGCACCAGCATGGTCAGCACGGTGGCATCGAAGTGAAACGCGTTGGATTCCTTCAGGCCGCTGTGGCCTTGCACGCAACGCAATACCGGGAACACCTGGTCGCTGGGCGCAGCATGGCCCTGGCCCTGCTCATGTAGGCGCGCCAGGTGCTGGCGAAACTCGCTCGACATCGCCGTGGCCGCCAGGCGGCTGCCCACCAGCGGCGCATTGCCGTGATAGGCGAAGTACTGATGGTTATGGCGCGCGGCCTGGTCATCCACATAAGCACGAAGTTCTTCCAGCACGTAGGGCGCCAAAGCGTTTTCCAGTACGGCATAGCCCTGTTCATTCATGTCGACCGCCAGGCGGTTCGACGTGCTTTCATCCAGGTTGAACAAATGTGACATGAGGAAGAACCCTCCTTGGACACGCGGTTGATTGAACGCCATAACTAACGTTCTCTGTGTTTGGGCAAAGCTACCGCCCGGTTCGTACTTGACGATCCTTGAAATGTGCAAATTCCAACTTCGCGTACTGCAATGAACATGACGAACTGCACAGGCCAGAGCACACGGCGCGGACCGCTCATTGAGGTCAGCGCTTACAGGGCAATGGGGTAGTCGTCGGGTCTGCGCGACACTCTTCGGCGTCGCTGCAACTGCTGTGTTGGCGGCAGATGGGGTGATATATCGGCTTTGGCGGGAGGACTGTCAATTGCTTTCGTCAAAAATAGCGCGCCGATTAGAATCGCCTTGATATAATTACATATGCCATTGATTTATAAGGTAATTTATTTTTGGCGCTGGCATATTGCTGCTTTCTTTGACGTTTTTGAAGTTTTCCAGCTGGGGAGCCCGTCAGTGGACCGCAAACCCGCGCAGTTACTGGGCCCGATCATTTCGCAAGCGGCGTAAAACAGTAAAATCCACACAAAAGCCGACTATTTACCGTCGTCAAAAAAAAACCACCATGGGCCACAAAGCACGCCCATGATGGTTTATTGACATCACTCACTCACTCACTCGCCCGTCCCGCCACACCCCCCATCCCAGTAGGAGCGGTCAGCGGCCGCGAAAAGACACTCCGGTGTGTCAGACAGGCCCCAGTCAAGCTTTCAGGGTCCAAGACCCCGCCTACAAATCGGCAACATCAATAAAGCTCGGTCCGCCTGTCGTTCAGATAGGTGAACGCACTGCGCGCCGACGCCAGGGAGGCCTTGTCCAACGTGCCGACGATCAACGCCTCATCCCGACCTGCCTTGGCAATCTGCTGCCCATCGGCACCGGCAATGCTGCTCAGCCCGCAGTACTCGAACTCCATCTCGTTGCCGCAATAGTTGGCATACGCCACGTAGCACTGATTCTCGAACGCCCGACTGCGCACGGTCACCTCGGCAATGAAACCGTAGGGGACCATATTGGCGGTAGGCACCAGAATCAGCTCCGCCCCAGCAGCGGCCAGCCGACGCGCGTTTTCCGGAAACTCCAGGTCGTAGCAGATCAGCAGGCCCAGCTTCCAGCCATTGAGCTCGAGCACCGCAGGTGCCTGTTCGCCTGCGCTGAACATGGCGCGATCGGCGTCGCCGAACAGGTGGGTCTTGCGGTAGTTGCCCAGGCGCTCTCCGGTGCGGTCGATCAACTGCACCGAGTTGTACACGTTGCCCTGTTCATCCAGCTCCGGGTAGCCGTACACAATGGCCAGGCCGAATTGCCGAGCGATCTGCGCGACCTGTTCGGCGTTGGCACCGTCGCTGGCCTGGGCCAGGTTGCGGGCCACGCCCGCACCGATGTTGTAGCCGCTCAGAAACATCTCTGGCAGTACCAAGAGTTCGACATCCCACTGTGCAGCTTCACGGGCGCGCGCCTGCAAGCGGGCAAGGTTGCCCTCGACGTCGAGCGGTTGGGACGGGCATTGGTACAAGGCTATGCGCATGCGGGCTCCTGTTGCGATCAAGGAAGCGGTCAATCCGACAGGGCAATGGGCCCCAGTTCATCGAAAACGTCCCCAGGCCCGGGGTTTTCCGGGTGAGTGTAGCCGTCGAAGTGGGTCATGATGCCCCACACCGCGTTCAGCGACGTCTGCACCGCGCCTTCGACCCAGGCAGGCGTCCACGACACGTCGTCACCGGCGATGAAGATACCGCGTTGTGCATCAGGCAACGCGCTTTGCATAAAGTGCGCATACATGCGCTGGTTGTAGCGGTAGTGGCCGGGCAGGGCGCCCTTGAAAGCGCCGAGGAAATACGGATCGGCTTCCCATGACACGGTGATCGGGTCGCCGATGATGCGCGCGGCGATGTCGACCTTCGGGTAGATCTTCTTCAAGGCATCCAGGGCCAGCTTGACGCGCTTTTCCACAGGATGGGGAAGCATCTTCAGGGCATCGCTCATCCAGGCATACGACAGGCAGATCACCCCCGGTTTGTCGTCGCCGTGGTCGAACAGGTAGGTGCCACGGGTCAGGCGGTCGGTGAGGGTCATGCTCATCAGATCGCGGCCGGTCTCGGGGTCCTTGTCCTTCCAGAACGGCCGGTCGACCATGACGAAGGTCTTCGAGGACTGCATGTAGCGGGTACGGTCCAGCGCCATCCACATCTTCTGCGAAAACAGCGTTTCCTCGCACTCGATCTGAGTGGTCAGCAACCAGCTCTGGCAGGTGGTCAGCACCGCCGCGTAATGCCGCGTGTCGTCCCAGTGATCGGTAACCGCAAAGCGGCCATCTGCGGCCCGGGCGATCTTCTTCACGCCACCGCGCGGCGCGCCGCGGTGCAGCGACGCCAGGCTGGTGCCGGCAGGCCAGTGGGCACAGCGCTCAGGCACATGCTTCCACAAACCCAATGGCACCTGCTCTACGCCACCGACCACCAGATGCTGGTGATCGTCGCAGTTGGTCATCACCACACGGAAGATTTCCAGCATCGAATTGGGAAAGTCCGAATCCCAGCCGCCGGTGCCGAAACCCACCTGGCCAAACACTTCCCGGTGATGAAACGACAGCTGGGCAAAAGCCTTGGACGTGGCCACGAAATCATAGAAGGTGCGGTCGTCCCACAGCGGCACCAGGGTGTTCCACAGCTCCTTGAGGCGCGGCACGTCGCGGTCGCGGATCGCCTGCTGGATATCGCCGAAACGGGCGCCTTCTTCCAGTGCGTCGGCCCAGGCGTCCGCGACCTCCTGAAACAGCGCCGGCAGGTCGGCCAAGGTCTGGCCGTAATAGGTCTCGCCTTCCAGGTCGATCACCGTGCTGCCCGAGGCCGGGGTCAGCGGGTTGGGGAAGGGCTTGGTCTGCAGGCCGAGCTTGTCGACATAGTGGTAGAACGCGGTAGACGACACCGGGAAACGCATCCCGCCCAATTCAGCGACGATATCCTCGGTGCCTTCGAACTTCTGCGAACGCAGCCGTCCGCCCATTTTCGACGCCTCATAGACCACGGGCCGCAGCCCCAGCTTCATCAGCTCGTAGGCCGCCACTAGGCCGGCGATCCCGGCGCCGACGATGGCCACTTCGGCACCATGGTGGTGTTCGGGAATCACCCCCAGCCCGGCCGGATGCTCGATCCAGTCATCGAAGGCGAAGGGAAAATCCGGACCGAATACGGTGACGGGCTTCTTGCCGTCGGCGGGGTGACGCGAAGTTGGGCTCATGGCGGGACCTTGGCTGAACGAGGAAAACGCAGGTTCATTCTAGGCAAGGGTGATGAGGTTAATAAGACACAAAGTGTCGTCGATCTGACGTTTTATCGGTCGAAAAGACGTGTCGGCGCTGCATTGTGCAAATCGGAGGATCAATCCCGGCGGTCGACCTTGTTGCTGAGGATGATCGACGTCGTGGTTTTCTCCACCCCGTCGACGCTGCCGATCTGGTCCAGCAGTTGGTCCAGTTGCTCTGGCGAGTCGGTACGCAGCCATGCCACGTAATCGAACTCGCCACTCACCGCGCACAGTTGCTGCACCTGCGCCATGCCACTCAGGCGTCGTACCACGTCCTTGCCCGAGCGCGGCTGCACGGTGATGCCGACGTAGGCCTGCAGGCCGCCGTCCAATGCGTGCTGGCCGAGCCGGACACCGTACCCGCTGATGACCCCTGAGCTTTCCAGCCGAGCGAGCCGCGCCGTGACCGTCGTGCGCGCAATGCCCAATCCGCGCGCGAGCATCGCCACACTCTCGCGGGCATTGAGCTGCAGCGCGGCAATCAATTGGCGATCTATGGCATCCAGTGCAAGCGGGTGGCGGTCGGACAAGGCGGGGGCTCCATAGGCAAGTCAGTGGGGCGCATTAGGCCACTTATCGACGCCCGGCTCAAAGCAATGTTGCCAAGGGCGATCCTTCAGGTCTTTCAACCGCTGTTGCTCCTCGTTGCGTTAGTTGAATGGAAAGTTTGACGCAACGGATGAAAAGTCCGCTGCAACCGGCTGTTTCTGGCGTCAGGCGAACGGCAGGCCGAGTGCAGTGGATTGATTAAATTGAAGTGGCAAAACAATTAATCCCTCTATAGTTCGCCTGCCGAACAGAGCCCCTTTCATACCCTGACCAAACAGTCCGCTGCTCGCGGCCATGGAGAGCAAGGAACATGAGTTCAACCCGTGGCATGCACCTGCCCACCGTAGTGGCCGGTCTGATGCTGGCCTGCGCCGTGATCGCCAGCTTCCTGGCCAGCAGTGGTTCGATTCAGTGGATGGACAACGGCCTGATGCTTGCCGAGGCCGCCCACGGCTCGTTCTTCAGCACCTCCCTGGGGCCGGTCAGCCACCCGTTTCACGCACTGGTGAGCCGTGTCGTCCAGGCGCTGCTGGGCATGCACCTGCTCAGCCTGCTCAACGCCATCCTGTTGCTGCCGCTGGCGCTGGTCGTGCATGGCCTGGCAGTTAATGTAGGTGCATCCCGCCATCTGGCGCTGCTGTCAGCCACGGCAACGGTATTGGCCCACGCCGTGTTCTGGGCGTCCACCAAGGCCGAGCCCTATGTGCTGCATGCCGTGCTGATCATCGGGGCCTACTGGCTGTGCTTCGCCACACCCGCGCGACTTGGCGCCACAGCGCGCCTGCTGGCCATCGGTGTGCTCAGTGGACTGGCCCTGGCGATACACCCGCTGACGCTGGTGGTGCTGTTGCCGCTGTACGTGCATCTGGCCATGCAACACAAGCTGCGCCTGCTGCTCGTCCTGCCTGCAATTGCGCTGGGGTTTGCACCCGCTTTGCCCGCTGTCATCTGCGATCTGGACAGCGGCATGAGCCTGTTCGAAATCGCTCGCCGTTACCTGGCCGGTCCCGACCAGTTGGCGATCATTCCCGGCGGCCGCAACGACACGCTGTGGCGTTTCGACGACATGTGGCACGAAAAGAACGCCGTGGTGCTGCTGGGTTTGTCACTGATCGGCCCGCAACTCATTGGCCTGCTCGTGTGGCCGAAAACCCGCGCCCTGCAAGTGCTGTGGGCCGCGCTGCTCCTCAACTTCCTGTTCGCCGTGTCCTACGGCGTATTCGACCGCTTCACCCTGTTCCTGCCCGGCATCGCCCTGGCCAGCATCCTGGGCGTCGCTCACTTGGCCAGGTACCTGCCTGGCAATCGTTTCGGCGTCGCCGCGCTCTACCTTTCGGTCGTGGCCGGGCCGGCGGCCCTGCTGTCGATGTGGGGGCTGTACGCCAATGGCTGGGTCAAGCTGCCGACCCACACCGAAGCGTTGCCGTTTCGCAACGACATCCGCTACTACCTGGTGCCCTACCTGCAGGACCGCTCCGCAGAACAGTTCGCCCGCACCTACGAAACCCTGGTGCCCCCCGGCGCCCTGGTCGTCGCCGACCCGACCCCATTGGGCGCCCTGCGCTCGGCCCAGGCCAACGGCGCGCTACGCGGCCGCATCCTGCAAGGCTGCGAACAGAGCACCAATATCCCGCCCTACCTGAACGGCGCCGGCGCGTTCCTGCCACGCACCAGCTTTTGCAGGAACATTGGCGAGCAGTACCGGCTGCAGGAGAATTTGCTGGGGTTTCGCCTGCAGGCCAAGTAAGTGCTTCCGGAGAAGCCTGAAGGCTGCACTTTGTGTCAGGCGAAGCTTTATTTTCGCGAGGGTTAGGTATACGTTACATTGACCTCAATTTGTTACGTATACAGAACATGGATTACGAGCTCATTGCTACCCGTCTGGGCGCGCAAATCCGGCAACGCCGCCTCAATCGTGGGATGACTCAAGCCCGGCTTGCCGCATTAGCTTTTGTCACACGGCAGAAGGTCATTGCGATCGAGAAGGGCGACCACTCGGTCGGCATGACCGCCTATGCACGCGTGCTTGCTGCGCTGAATTGCGAACTTACGGTCATCCCTGCCGTGCTGCCCACGCTGGATGAAATTCACGGGATATTCGACTGATGCCGTCCCTACTGCAGGTTTCAACCCCGGAAGGAGAGAGCGGAAGAGTGATGCGCAGCGAAGATGACTACATCTTCCGCTATCGCCATGACGCTAGTGCCCACAGGGCGATCAGTTTGCTCATGCCCCCGCGTATGGATGACTACCGCCATCGCGAACTTCATCCCATCTTCCAGATGAATCTGCCTGAGGGTTACGTGCTGGAGCAGCTGCGTAATCGCCTGGCCAAGGTGACAAACGTCGATCCAATGCTACTCCTGGCACTTTCAGGCAGCAGTTCGCCCATCGGGCGAGTCGCAGTCAAATCGCCGGAAGTCGATGCGCTGTTGCAACGCCAGCAGTTCCCCGGAGAAAGGCTGGATGAGATCCTCGCCTGGGATGGCGCGGAGGACATCTTCGCCAGCCTGGTTGATCGGTACATCCTGCGTGCCGGCATCTCAGGGGTGCAACCCAAGGTACTGGTACCTGAGCATCAAAACCACGCGCCGCAGCGATTCACCTCGAAAACGTCCGAACTGATCATCAAGAGCGGCCGAGATGAATTCCCTGGCCTGGCGATCAACGAGTTTCTCTGCATGTCCGTGGCCAAAGCAGCCGGCATCGTCGTGCCGGAATTCTACTTGTCCGATAACACCAAACTGTTCGTCATGCGCCGCTTTGATCGGGACGAGCAGCTCAACCCCATTGGCTTCGAGGACATGACAGCCCTCATGGGCCTAGCTGCCGAACAGAAGTACAGCAAGAGCTACTCGTCCATTGCCAGAGCTATCCGGATGTTCTGCGCCCCTGACCGGATAGAGCATTCACTGTCTCAGCTATTCGCTATCGTGACTCTCAGCTGCATCGTCGGCAACGGCGATGCTCATCTGAAAAACTTCGGACTGCTCTACGCCAATCCCGCCCTAGGCGATGCACGACTTGCACCCGCCTACGACATCGTCAACACCACAGCCTATATCCCTGACGATGTATTGGCACTGGACCTGATCGGCAACAAATCCATGTTTGCCTCGCGGCAGGGGCTGCTGGAGTTCGCCCAGCTCTGTGCTGTAGAGCAGCCGCAAGAAGTTATCCGCACGCAACTGCAGGCGTTGGAGCAGGTGCTGGCGAGCTCGGGTGAGGTGACGGAGCAAGCGCAGCACGTGGTCACTGCAATACAGAAAAGTGCCGATCCGTTCAGGCAAACATTTGGGTAGTTCGCCTTTCGATGCGGAGCTTGGCCCATGGCGATTTGAGCAGCGTGATCAGCAACAGGAGCGGGAGCGCCCAGCTCAGCGTTCCCCAGAGCTGGGCGATGACAGGTGTGAAGTCCATTTCTCAACCTTGATGACAGTATCGATCCAGCCTGGCTGGATTATTTCGGCGTTTGCGCGCCACTGGCCGTGGACGACGCTTCGGAGCCGGTTGCCGTCTTGAAGTACGCCACATGATAGGCCAAGCCGACGAAGACCGCGCCGCCCACGGCGTTACCCAGGAATACCGGCACGAAATTATCGGCGAACTGCGCCCAGCTCAACGCCCCGGCAAAGATCGCCGCCGGTATGACGAACATGTTGGCAACAACGTGCTGGAAGCCGATCGCGACAAAAGCCATCACCGGAAACCACATGCCCACCACCTTGCCGACCACATCCTTGCTCGCGTAGCTGAGCCACACCGCCAGGCACACCAACCAGTTGCAGCCAATACCGGAGATGAACGCCTGCTCGAAACTGGCCGACACCTTGGCATTGGCGATAGCCACGGTCTTGCCCATAAAGGCGCCTTCGGTCAGCCCGACCAAGTGCCCGAAACAGTAGGCGACGAACAGCGCGCCCATCAGGTTGGCCAGCGTCACCAGCGCCCAGTTGCGCAGCAGTTGGCTCAAACCGATACGCCCGGCGAACAGCGCCATGGGCAGGCTCATCATGTTGCCGGTCAACAACTCGCCGCCGGCCAGCACCACGAGAATCAACCCCACCGGAAACACCACAGCGCCCAGCAGGTTACCCAGCGACGCCCAATCACTGGGGATCATGGTGCTCACATGGATGTCGAGAAGAAATCCGAAGGCGATGAAAGCGCCCGCCAGAAATCCAAGGATCATCAACGAAGAGAGGCTCAGGTGAGCTTTCTTGACGCCGCTTTCGACGGCAATTTCGGCAATTTGCTGCGGGGTATTCAAAGACATGGCGGGCTCGCGCGTGATCGTGGGCTGAGCAGGGGGAACGACAAGCTCAGACGGTGCGCGCATCTGTCGCACCGGGTGGTTACGTTACGGAGGGGGGCAAGAAATGGCCAATCGGCTGTTTTGATGGGGTGATTGAGGGGGTTGATGATGCCTTCAATGCTCTGCCGGAAAGCTATCTCCCGACGAGTCGAGTTCCCTCACCGGATTGGCCAGCAGTGCCAGTTGCGGGCAAAAAGCGCGGCAGGATAAGCATGTGTGGCACTGCAAAGGCAGTCAGCACAGCGAACAAGGCACGGGTGCCAGTGTGCTCCTGGAGGAGGAAGAGCAGGCCACCACCCAAGGTGAACAGCGCTGCGCCCAATAGTATTGGCCAGGTGAGCCGTAGATAGGCCGCTAAATCAGGTACGCCCAGCATTCGTTGACGAACCCGGGTCTGGGGCGCGGCATGCAATAGATAGAAACCCAGCGCAAAGCCTACCAGCGGTGGTGCCAGCACTACCCCGAGCAAGGTGGTCGCCAACCAAAGACAGCGTCGTCGGCAGGAAACCAGCAGCAGTATCGGCAGCGCCACGCTGCCAACTGCGGCGAGTAACCACGTCAGCCACTCTGCGAGGGCATTGGATTCGCCCAAGCCCATGCTCAACGCCAGCAACCGAGTGACCTCTGCCTCGTGTATCACCGCCGGGCCACCGACAATGAAAACGCCCAATGCCAGCGAAGTCAGCCGATCGTGAAACACTTCATCCTCGTGGACAAAATGCCAGACCGAGAGCAGCAAGAACAGCAGCAGAGCCGTCCTGCTTGCGAGTTGCCAAAAGACCAGGCAGCCCAGAGCCACCGCCAGATAAGCGCATAAAAAAAACCAGCGCCGGGCCGGTGCCACAAGGTGTAGGTCGCTGACGCCGTGCAAGAGCCCCAAGCCCAGCCCTACGGCCAGCGCAAACGTCAGCTGTCCCGCTCCCCCGCCTACGCTGGCCATTGCGGCGGTCAACAGCAATGCCAACCAGCCGCTTCGGTTCATTCTCAGGCGCCGGAATGAACAAGCGCCGCGCGCAGATTGCGCTCGGAGGTAAAGGCGTAGACAACCTTGGCCAGCACGTCGAGTACCAGAATGATCCAGAGGGTCGCTGCATCGCTGATCGCCCAGATGCCTTCCGGTCCGACGGCAAAGACAACGGGGTAGATCAGCCAGAGCACGGTGAGAAAGCCACTGTTTTTACGATAGGCCGCGCCGATTGCCGGAGACGCGTCGGAAAGCGCCGCCAATGGCTTCCAGATCAGATAGAGCACGCCGACGAATGCGACGCATGACCAGGCGAAGAAGACCCATTTGATGGTGCCATAGAGCGCCAGGGAGGCAACCAGGCCTGTCACTATCATCATTACGTCCAAGGTCACGATGGACGCCACGAAACCGGCCTGACCATCACGCTCGCGAGCCCCCAGATACGCCGAGCTGACAACGCCTGCCAACAGCAGGGGCGTGGTCAGGAGCCAATCGAAGTAGCGAGCGACATAAGTGATGCTGTCGTCCGGCTTGATCAGATTGCCGACACCCAGGTACATGGCGAGATACGCCGTAGCGGCGATAAAGGGAACAGCTGCATGGATCAGCGTATGGCCGCGCAGCGGCCCGCGGTGAGCACCTTTGGCATAGATAGCCAAGGAGGCAAGCGACATGATGACGAAGCCGATGAGCAGAGGTGTCTGTGTCATGGGGATTTATCCAAATGGTCTATGAGATCGCATCGGCAGCCGCGTCCTTGAGAGAACAGGACATTTGCTGGCGTTACAGTCCAGATAGAGGAGTCAACGGATAAATTGGTTCAGGATGTTTCAGCGGTGTCGAAAGCTGCGCTCGCCGATTTGATCAAGGGATCACAAGTCGAAAATCTTTCATGAATCCTCCTCCATGCTGGATCGAGAATTCACCTTGCAGCGTTGCACTACGGGACCGTATTGGAATGATCTCGCCAGAAATAAAAAAAGCCGCGCAAAGCGCGGCTCCAAAATCTTGGTGGGCCCAGCAGGACTCGAACCTGCGACCAAGGGATTATGAGTCCCCTGCTCTAACCAACTGAGCTATAGGCCCCAGAAGGCCGCCGATTATAGCGATGGATTGCAGGGAGTGCTATCCGAAAAATCCGTAAGGCGCATACGAAGAAAGGTCGCGGCGAATCGGTCGGGGGGCAGGGGGAGGCTGACGAGGTAGCCCTGGATCTGCTCGCAGCCTTCGCGGGCCAGGAATGCTTGCTGTGCGGCGGTTTCCACGCCCTCGGCGATAACGGTCAGTTGCATGCTTCGGCCCAAGGCGATGATGGCGCGTACGATCGCGGCGTCGTGGGGGTCGTCGGGCAGGCCGCGGACGAAGGACTGGTCGATCTTGAGGATGTCCAGCGGCAGGCGCTTGAGGTAGCTCAGCGACGAGTAGCCGGTGCCGAAGTCGTCGATGGCCAGTTGCACACCCAGACGCTTGAGCTGATGCAGCACCACCAGTGCTTCCTCGGTCTGGCTCATGATGAAGTTTTCGGTGATCTCCAGTTGCAGCGATTGCGGGCGCAGATCGCTGTCGGCCAGCAGGCCTTCGATGCGCTTGAGCAGGTTGGGTTGGCGCAGTTGCGCGCCGGCCAGGTTGACCGACAGCGGGCCGAACTCGTGGTAGAGCTGTTTCCACTCGCGCAGCTGCCGACAGGCCTGCTCCAGCACCCAATCGCCGAGCTGCAGGATCATGCCGTTCTCTTCGGCCAGCGGAATGAATTGCTCGGGCGGCACGTCGCCGAAGTTGGGGTGCTTCCAGCGGATCAGCGCTTCGGCACCGACCAGCAGATCCGAGTCGATGCTGAACTTGGGCTGGTAGCTCAGGCTCAGCTCATCGCGCTCGATCGCCCGGCGCAGCTCGTGCTCCAGCGCGATGCGCATGGTCGCCCGAGTGGTGAGGTCGCGGGTGTAGCTCTCCACGCGGTTGCGGCCCTTGGCCTTGGAGCGGTACATGGCGGCATCGGCGTTCTTCACCAGGGTGGCGACGTCGGTGCCGTCCTGGGGATACAGGCTGGTGCCGATGCTGGCACTGGTGAAGAACTCATGGTCACCGGCCTGGAAGGGCGCAGCGAAGCAGGCCAGAACCTTGGCGGCAATGTGCTCCGCATCACTGGCGTGGGCCAGGCCCGGCAGCAGAATGATGAACTCGTCGCCGCCCAGGCGCGCCACGGTGTCGATGTCGCGCACCTGTTCCTTGAGGCGCTGGGCGATGCCTTTGAGCAGCAGGTCGCCTACAGGGTGGCCGAGGCTGTCGTTGATGTGCTTGAAGCGGTCCAGGTCCAGGAACAGCACCGCGCCCTGGCCACCGGCTTCGGTCTGGTTGGCCAGGGCAGCGGCCAGACGGCTTTCGAACAGGGTTCGGTTGGGCAGGCCGGTGAGCGGGTCGTGGTGCGCCTGATAGTCCAGCCGCGCCTGAGCGTGCTTGAGGCTGGAGATGTCGGCGAACACGGCGACGAAATGGGTGATGGCCTGTTCGCTGTTGCGTACTGAACTGATGGTCAGCCAACTGGGGTACAGCTCGCCGTTCTTGCGCCGGTTGCAGATCTCGCCCTGCCAATGCCCCTCGGCGGCCAAGCGATGCCACATGGCAATGTAGAACGCACTGTCGTGTTGGCCCGAGGCGAGCAGGCGAGGGGTTTCGCCCAGCACTTCCTGTTCGGAAAAACCGGTGATCTCGGTGAAGGCACGGTTGACCATGCTGATGCGTTGCTGGGTGTCGGTGATCAGCACGCCCTCGGCCGTGCTCTCGAACACCGTCGCGGCCAGGGTCAGCTTGTGCTGCATCTGCTGGCGCTCGGTGATGTCCCGGGCAATGGTCAGCATGCAGGCGTCCCCACCGATGGGCAGCGGTCGCACCGACACCTCACACAGGCGCACCTGGCCATCGATACGCCGGATACGGCAGACGAAGTCACGAACGAAGCCTTGCCGCTGCAGCTTGTCCAGCAGCCGCTTGCGCTCGTTGGGATCGGCCCAGATGCCCAGTTCGAGGGTCGAGCGATCCAGGGACGTCTTGCTCTTGTGCCCGGTCATGATGCTGAAGCCTTCGTTGACTTCGATCAGCAAGCCGTCGCTCTGACGAGTCAGCAGCATGCCATCGGGCGAGGCGTGGAACGCCTTGGCGAACTTTTCTTCGGAAATCTGCAGGCGCTGCTGGGTCTGCTTGAGCTCGCTGATGTCGCGCACCACCACGACCATCGCCGCCGTGGTTTCCAGCTGGAGCGGTTCGGCCGAGAGCAGGCCGGTGAAGCGCTGGCCGTTGTCGCGGCGAAAGGTCATCTCCAGGTTGCGGATGCTGCCGCCCTGCAGGCGCTTGAGCAGTCGCGGCGCGACGCCGTCCACGCCCCAGATGTCGAGCTCCGCTGCACGCCGTCCGACCACCTGTGCCGCCTTGAGGCCGATCTGTTCCTCGAAGGCTTCGTTGACCTCCAGCAGGCAGCCGTCGCTGAGCCGCGCAATGACCAGAATGTCGGGACACTGACGAAACACCGAGGCGAACTTCTGCTCGGACAGGCGCTGGGCTTCTTCGATCTTCTTGGTTTCACTGATGTCGATCATCAGGCCGCGCATCACCGGTCGCTGGTCATGCTTGATCAAGCTGACGATGTCGCGCACCCACAGGCTGCGACCGTCTGCAGTGATCACGCGGTATTCGAGGGAGTGCCCCACCCCTGCAGCGGTCTGCTCGGCGCAGTAATCGCGCGCCCAGCTCGCGTCCTCCGGGTGCAGGATGCGCTGCCAGAAACCGGGCTCCAGCCAGCTCTGCAACGGGTAGCCCAGCAGCGCCTCGGCATGGGGTGAGACGTAGCTGTAGGTGTAGTCGGTCGTGTCGGCTTCCCAGGCGATGGCCGAAAGGCTCTCGATCAGACCGCGGTAATGGTATTCGCTGCTGCGCAGCTCACGTTCCAGAGCGATGCGTTGGCTGATTTCCGACGTCAGACGCCGGTTGATGCGGATCACCACGCCCAGGGCAATGACCAGCATGACCAGGCCGGGCAGGCCGTAGATCAGGGCGGAGTACCAGTCACGGGCGGGCGCAGCATTGGCCGACGAGGCTTGCTGCGTCGTTGGCACACTGGCGTCTGGCGCCGTGGCAAGCAGGGGGCGCGCCTCGGCCACACTCGCAAGCAAAGGCGGATGTTCAACTAGCCCAAGCGGGTAACCAGCGGGAGAAACAGTGTCGGCGATGGCTGCCCCGGCGAGCGAAGTCAGCAGCACAAGTGCCGGCAGTCGATGCATGGCAGCCTCGTTGGACCATCGCAGGAAGGGCCAGTGTAGTCGGGCGCGGCAGCCAGCGGGAAGAGGGGGGCGAACAAACTTTGGGGTCATGGGTCCATCACGCAAAACCCCCGGCAAGGCCGGGGGTTCTGGTGGTGCTCGTCGCTGAGGCTTATTCGTCGAGGAAGGAGCGCAGGTGCTCGCTTCTCGTCGGATGACGCAGCTTGCGCAGCGCCTTGGCTTCGATCTGACGAATACGCTCACGGGTAACATCGAACTGCTTGCCGACTTCCTCGAGGGTGTGGTCGGTGTTCATGTCGATGCCGAAGCGCATGCGCAGCACCTTGGCTTCCCGTGCCGTCAGGCCGCCCAGCACTTCGCGCGTGGCTTCCTTGAGGCTTTCCACGGTGGCCACGTCGATCGGCGACTGCATGGTCGAGTCTTCGATGAAGTCACCCAGATGGGAGTCTTCGTCGTCACCGATCGGCGTCTCCATGGAGATAGGCTCCTTGGCGATCTTCAAGACCTTGCGGATCTTGTCCTCGGGCATCTCCATGCGCTCGCCCAACTCTTCCGGCGTAGGCTCGCGACCCATCTCCTGCAGCATCTGCCGCGAAATGCGGTTCAGCTTGTTGATGGTCTCGATCATGTGCACCGGAATACGGATGGTGCGCGCCTGGTCGGCGATCGAGCGGGTGATGGCCTGACGAATCCACCAGGTGGCGTACGTCGAGAACTTGTACCCGCGACGGTATTCGAACTTGTCCACCGCCTTCATCAAGCCGATGTTGCCTTCCTGAATCAGATCGAGGAATTGCAGGCCACGGTTGGTGTACTTCTTGGCGATCGAGATCACCAGACGCAGGTTGGCTTCGACCATCTCCTTCTTCGCCCGGCGAGCCTTGGCTTCACCGATCGACATGCGACGGTTGATGTCCTTGATCTCGGCGATGGTCAGACCGGTTTCCGCTTCCAGCGCGCTCAGCTTCTGCTGGCAGCGCTGAATGTCGGCCTGCAAGCGACCGATGGCTTCGGCGTACTTAGCCTTGCCGTTGGCCAGAGCATCGCTCCAGGTCTGGTCGACTTCGTTGCCAGGGAACTGGCGCAGGAAGTCGGCGCGCGGCATGCGAGCATCACGAACGCACAACTGCATAATGGCGCGTTCCTGCTGACGCAGGCGATCCAGGGCACCACGAACACGCTCCACCAGGCCTTCGAACTGCTTGGGCACCAGCTTGATCGGCATGAACAGCTCGGCCAGCGCGAGCATCTCGGCGATGCCTTGCTTGCTGTGACGGCCATGCTTCTTCAGCGCTTTCAGGGTAACGGCGAGTTGATCGGACACGGCGCCGAAGCGCTGCTGGGCCACGACCGGATCGGGACCGCTCTCGGTCTCTTCCTCGTCGTCGCTGTCGCTTTCTTCTTCGTCGTCATCCTTGGCGTCGGCCTTGTCGGCCGGTTTCTCGACCGGCGGCGGCACCTCGGCCGGCGGCGCGATGCCGTCGTCCGGATCGATGTAGCCGCTGAGCACGTCGGACAGGCGACCACCCTCGGTGGTCACGCGGTCGTATTCGCTGAGGATATGCTCGACCGTGCCGGGGAAGTGCGCGATCGCGCCCATCACCTCACGGATGCCCTCTTCGATACGTTTGGCGATTTCGATTTCGCCTTCACGCGTGAGCAGCTCGACCGTACCCATTTCGCGCATGTACATGCGCACCGGGTCGGTCGTGCGACCGATGTCGGTTTCGACCGCTGCCAACGCCGCAGCGGCCTCTTCGGCCGCCGCTTCGTCGGTATCGGCTTCGGCCAACAAAAGGGCATCCGCATCCGGAGCACTCTCGAATACGTTGATCCCCATGTCGTTGATCATGCGGATGATGTCTTCCACCTGCTCCGGATCTGAAATATCCTCGGGCAGGTGATCGTTGACCTCCGCGTAAGTCAGGTAGCCCTGCTCACGACCACGGGTGATCAACTCTTTGATGCGAGATTGCTGTTGCGCTTTTCCGGACATAACACCCTATCCACTGAAGGTCTTGGCGGGCAAAAAACAAGCCGAGGATTATACCCGAGCTAGGACCTCACGCGCCAGTTGAGGTCGGGGTTTGTGCGTGAACATTGCGGCTGAGGAGCTCGCGCAGTTGATTCTTTTCCTCTGCGCTCAGTTCACTCTGTCTTGATTTCCTGAGCAAATGCTCGAGACAACGCTCGCGTTGGCGAGCAGACAAGCTAGTTATAGTGTCGAAAAACTGTTGTTCAAGGTTATCAGCATCGATCAGCCATTCTTTCTCGGCCAATGCGCGCAGTAACTTGCCTTGTTCGGTACCGTGCCATCGCGCGATCAACTGCAGAGAGCGTAGCTTGGGATTCTTCTGCAGGGCTTCGAGCAGTGCCACCAGTAGTTGTGCGTGCAGTTGTTCCTCGTCGGCAAAATGACTGACATCCTCCACCTTCTCCGCCAGTTGCGGATAGTGCAGCAGAGTGCGCAGTGCACTGAGCGTGGGCGGCTCCACCGTCACCGGCGTGCGAGGCTGCGGGCGCGGTTCGAAATCACGCTTGCCCTTGCCTTTCCACGGCTTGCCTTCCCATTTCTTGCCGGACGTCTTGGTCGATGTCCATTGTTGCTGTGGTTCGAAGGCCGGCGGCGCATGAAAGTCACTGAAGTCCGGCGAATAACCCGGCATCGAATCGTAATCGGCCATCGGATCGTGACTGGGCGTCGGCGCTGCGGGTGCGTTTTGCACCAGCTGGCTGACGGCCTCGCCACTCAAACCGGTGATCTGGCTCAGGCGATTGCGCATCAGGGTGCGCAGGTTCGCGCCCGGTACCTTGTCGATCAGCGGCGCGGCCAGCGTCGCCATGTGCGCCTTGCCTTCCAGCGAGCGCGGATCGGCTTCTTCGGTCAGTTGCTGGAAAAAATAATCCGCCAGCGGCTGCGCGTGTTGGTTGATGCGAGCCCGGAAGGCGTCGGAGCCTTCGGCGCGCACCAGGGTGTCCGGGTCTTCGCCTTCGGGCAGAAACAGAAAGCGCGCCTTGCGCCCATCCTGCAGGCTCGGCAGCGCAGCTTCCAGCGCCCGCCAGGCGGCGTTGCGGCCGGCCTGGTCGCCGTCGAAGCAGAACAGCACGCTGGGCACCACGCGAAACAAACGCTTGAGGTGCTCCTCGCTGGTGGCCGTGCCCAAGGTCGCGACGGCGTTGCGCAAGCCTTGCTGAGCCAGGGCAATGACATCCATGTAGCCCTCGACGACGATGATCTCGTCGAGGTTGCGGTTGTGCTTGCGCGCCTCGTACAGGCCGTACAGCTCCTGGCC
Source organism: Pseudomonas sp. PS01301 (assembly GCF_029960215.1). Taxonomy (NCBI): domain Bacteria; kingdom Pseudomonadati; phylum Pseudomonadota; class Gammaproteobacteria; order Pseudomonadales; family Pseudomonadaceae; genus Pseudomonas; species Pseudomonas sp. PS01301. Next base: position 61,262 of record NZ_JASCPM010000015.1, read on the forward strand.
CTTGTGGAACACCGGGGTTTCCGGGGAGTTCAGGTACTTGGGCTTGTCGTCGCCCAGCACCCGGCCGCCGAAGGCGATGACCCGCCCGCGGCTATCTCGGATGGGAAACATCACGCGGTCGCGGAAACGGTCGTAGCGCTTGCCCGAGTCGGCGTTTTCCACCAGCAGGCCCGCATCGATCATGGCTTTCTGCTGAAGGCTGTCGCTGCTCAGGTGCTTGAACAGGTTATCCCAGCCAGGCGGTGCGAAGCCCAGGCCGAAATCGCGCGCGATCTCGCCGGACAGGCCACGGCCCTTGAGGTAGTCGACGGCCGCCCGGCGTTGCGGGTGCCCCTTGAGCGCCAGGCGATAGAACTCTGCAGCGGCTTCCAGTAGCGGATACAGCGGTGAGTCGGTCGGCTGGCGCGGCTTGCTGTTGCGCCCGCTGTCTTCGCGCGGCACTTCCATACCGGCGGCCTTGGCCAGTTCCTCGACGGCCTGGGGAAAGTCCAGGTTGTCGTGGTCCATGATGAAGCCAAGGGCGTTGCCACCGGCGCCGCAGCCGAAACAGTAATAGAACTGCTTGTCGGGGCTGACGCTGAAAGAGGGGGTCTTTTCCTTGTGGAAAGGGCAGCAGGCGGTGTAGTTCTTGCCGGCTTTCTTCATTTGCAGACGTGACTGCACCACATCGACGATGTCAGTGCGGTTGAGCAGGTCGTCGATGAAGCCTTGGGGAATCAGCCCGGCCATGGCGTTCTCTTTATCAGCAGCCCAGGAGCGGAAGTGTACCCATTGGAAATCAGTCTGGCAGGTTTTGCAGCGCTGATTTCTATGTCGGAAACGTCTCTGCGTTCAACGGCGCCTTGGGCAGCAGTCGAAGGAGGGCGTTACCAACGGAATAAGTGTGCTCGTCTGCAGCCTTGCAAGGCTCGTCAGGATGACGTGCACGATCTGGCAATGAAGCCAGTTCTGACGTTTGAGGCGGGGTACTGCGGCAACTGCCGGCAGCCCGGCTGTGGGCCGGGCAAGGCAGAAGCTTGCGACGAACGTCTGTGTATTAGTACAGACGAACGGCGCGGCGCTGTTCGCGCTGGACTTTCTTGGCGTGACGTTTGACAGCGGCTGCTGCCTTGCGCTTACGCTCCGAAGTCGGCTTCTCGTAAAATTCGCGGCTACGAACTTCAGCCAGTACACCGGCTTTTTCGCAGGAGCGCTTGAAACGACGCAGAGCTACGTCGAAGGGTTCGTTCTCTTTAACTTTGACGGCTGGCATCCAGAGCTACCTTCATTCATTACCGGGGTCGACATCTCATGGCAAAAGCGCGCATAAGTACGTCGGTTTTTAAGGGTTGCGGATGTTAACCCTTACCCAGCAGGAATGCAAAGCCTCTGATCGAAAACCGCTGGTCGGTGCCCTGTTCGACGACTATCATGCGCGCCTTCGAATACAGCTCCACAAGGCCTGGCCATGCTAGTACTGGGATTGGAAACGTCCTGCGACGAAACCGGTGTCGCATTATACGACAGTGAACGCGGCTTGCTGGCCGATGCGCTGTTCAGCCAGATCGACCTGCATCGCGCCTATGGCGGGGTGGTGCCTGAGCTTGCCTCGCGCGACCACGTCAAGCGCATGCTGCCGCTGATCCGTCAGGTGTTGGCCGAGGCCGACTGCGCGGCCACCGAGATCGACGCCATCGCCTATACCGCCGGCCCCGGCCTGGTCGGCGCGCTGCTGGTCGGCGCCTCCTGCGCCCAGGCGCTGGCATTCGCCTGGGACATACCGGCGTTGGGCGTGCACCACATGGAAGGCCATCTGCTGGCACCCATGCTGGAAGAGCAACCGCCGCAGTTTCCGTTCGTTGCCCTGCTGGTATCCGGCGGCCATACGCAATTGGTCCAGGTCGACGGCATTGGCCAGTACGCCTTGCTCGGCGAGACCTTGGACGATGCGGCCGGGGAAGCCTTCGACAAGACTGCCAAACTGATCGGCCTGAACTACCCGGGCGGCCCGGAGATTGCCCGCCTGGCCAGACAGGGCGTGGCCGGGCGCTTCACCTTTCCTCGTCCGATGTGCGACCGCCCTGGCCTGGATTTCAGTTTCAGCGGTCTGAAGACCTTCGCGCTCAACACCTGGCAGCAGTGCCGCAGCGCTGGCGATGACGGCGAACAGACTCGCTGCGATATCTCTCTGGCGTTCGAGCAGGCGGTGGTCGATACGCTGACCTACAAATGCCGCCGGGCCTTGAAGCAGACCGGCCTCAAGCGCCTGGTGATCGCCGGTGGGGTGAGTGCCAACCAGTCGTTGCGCCAGGGCCTGGAAAAGATGCTGGGCGAGCTGGGTGGCAACGTCTATTACGCCCGCCCGCAGTTCTGCACCGATAACGGTGCCATGATCGCCTATGCTGGATGTCAGCGTCTGTTGGCCGGGCAGCAGGAAACCCTGGCCATCAGTGTCCAGGCACGTTGGCCGATGGAGCAATTGCCAGCGCTCTGAACGCGCCGGCCAGCCTGCTCAGAAGTGCCGCTCGCGGCCAGCGAACAGATCGCGCAGGTTGCCGCGGTGACGCCAGATGATCAGGATGGTCAGCACGCTCAGGGGCAGCAGTGTCTCTGGGCGTTGCCAGGCCAGCAGCGGCAAGGTCAGTGGCGTGGCGATCAGGGCTGCGAGTGAACTGGTGCGCGTGAGCCGAAAGGTCAGCGCCCAGGCAGCCATGGCCAGCAGCGCGGCAGGCGGGTACAGGCCCAGCAGCAGGCCTGCGGAGGTGGCCACGCCCTTGCCGCCCTTGAAGCGGAAATACAGCGGAAACAGGTGGCCGATCACCGCGCAGAGCCCGATCCAGGCTTGCTGTGCGAGCGTCATCCCGGCTTGCGCGGCAATCAGTACCGGCAGCAAACCCTTGCACAAGTCGCCCAGCAGAGTGAGGATGGCGAGCTTTTTACCGGCCAGGCGTAGCATGTTGGTCGCGCCGGCGTTGCCCGAACCGCTCATTCGCGGGTCGGGAGTGCCCGTCGCGCGGCTGAGCACGATAGCGAAGGACAGCGAGCCGAGCAGGTAGGCGCCAAGCGCCAGCAACCAGAACATGCTTTATTTCCGGGTAGGGAAACCCTTGATTCTAACGGCGCCAGGCGCCCTTGTCGTGCTGCGGAGTGAAGTGCTTGGACAGAGTGTTTATCGAAGGCCTGGAAGTCGACACGGTGATCGGCGCCTATGATTGGGAGCGTGACATTCGTCAGTGCCTGCGTCTGGACCTGATATTCGCCTGGGACAACCGTCCGGCTGCCGCGGGCGACGATCTGACGCTCGCGCTGGACTACGCGACCGTCTCGCAGCGCATCCAGGCCTTTGCCGCCCAGGCGCGCTTCGAGCTGGTCGAGACCTTCGCCGAGCGCCTTGCCCAATTGCTGATGAGCGAATTCGGTATTCCCTGGCTGCGGCTCAAAGTCACCAAGCCGGGTGCCGTCGCGGCGGCGCAGGGTGTGGGCGTGGAGATCGAGCGCGGATGTCGCTGAATCGAATCTATCTGGGACTGGGCAGCAACGTCGATCGCCAGCGTCATCTGTGCGCCGGCCTCGACGCGTTGGCCGCCTTCCTCGTGGACCTGCGCTGCTCGGCCGTATTCGAAAGCCAGCCGGTGGGCATCAAGAGCGGCCCGTTCTTCAACCTGGTGGTCACCGCGCTGACCGATCTGCCGTTGGCGGAGCTGGACCGTCGGCTGAAATTCATCGAGGCCGACAATGGCCGCTACGCCCCGGACCGCAAGGGGCTGCCGCTGGATATCGATGTATTGTTGTACGCCGACCTGGTCGGCAACTTCGATGGGCTGATATTGCCGCGTGCCGAAATTCTGAAAAACGCGTTCGTCCTGTGGCCATTGGCGCTGATTGCGCCAGAGTTGGTGCATCCGGGTACAGGCGTGAGTCTTGGCCGGTTGTGGCGCGAGGCGAGTATCGACCAGGTATTGGCGCCTGTCCCCTTCGAATGGCGCGGACAGCAGTTGACCCCTGCCACGCTTTAGATCGCTCGCGCCTTCTTCGCGGGCAGAGACCCGCTCCCACAGGGAAGTGGGATCACCTGTGGCTCCCATGGGGAAGTGGGATCACCTGTGGCTTCCATGGTGAAGTGGGATCACCTGTGGGAGCGGGTCTCTGCCCGCGAAGAGGCCCGCAAAGCCACCCTCAACCATCACCATTCAAACGCCCGCCTTGTACTCCTTCAACACCTCCAACCGTGCCCGTTTCAACGCTTCACCCAGCGCCTGCCCCTTGAACCCCTGGGCAACCAGCGGCTGTACCGCCACCCCCCGCGCCGCCGCAGCTGCACCGCGCAGATAATCTGCCTGAGGGTACTCTCGCCCCTCGAACCCCAACCGTCCACGCGCGTCCATTTCGCACGCCATGATGAAATCCTCGAAGCGCTGGGGACGCCGGTACACGTCGAAGTTCTGCAACAGTTCCAGCAAGGTCGACGGTTTGAGCTCCAGAGCCCGATGCCCATGGGTGTGGTATTCACCCACAAGCACCGCCAGTTCCTGGCAATCCTTGGGCACCTTGAAGCGCTCGTTAACCGCCTTGATCAACTTCACGCCGCGCTGCTCGTGAGCGATATGCCGCGGCCACTCGCTGGGTCGCGTGGTGCCCTTGCCCAGATCGTGCAACAGACACGCCCAGCGCACGGTCAGCGGCTGCTCATGCCGCGCGGCCTGTTCCAGCACGCTCAAGGTATGCACCCCGGTGTCGATCTCCGGATGATGAGCAGGCGGTTGCGGTACGCCGAACAACGCGTCCACTTCGGGGAGCAATTGTTCCAATGCTCCGCAGTCGCGCAGCACCTGAATGAACACTTGTGGATGCGCTTCCAACAGCGCCCGGGAAATTTCCTTCCAACTGCGTTCGGCCGTCAGGGCCTGCAACTCGCCCGATTCACTCAGTTGACGCATCAATTGCAAGGTCGGTTCGGCCACTTGAAAACCCAGTCCGGCATAGCGGGCAGCGAAGCGTGCAACCCGCAATACGCGCAGGGGATCTTCGATGAAAGCGGGGGAGACGTGCTTGAGCAGGCGGTCATGCAGGTCTTGCTGGCCACCGTAGGGATCGATGATCCGACCTTCGTCGTCCTCGGCCATGGCATTGATGGTCAAGTCGCGCCGCGACAGGTCCTCCTCCAGGGTTACGTCCGGGCTGGCGTGGAATACGAAACCACCGTAGCCGCGGCCGCTTTTGCGCTCGGTACGCGCTAGGGCATATTCTTCGCCGGTCTGCGGATGCAGAAACACCGGGAAATCGCTGCCGACCGGCCGGTACCCGTCAGCGAGCATTCGTTCCGCGCTGGCACCCACGACCACGCGATCGATGTCGGTGACAGGTATACCCAGAAGGCGATCGCGCACCGCGCCGCCCACTTCATAGATCTTCATTGCAACACCTCCGATGGCCGCGAAGGATAACACCAAGCCACCGAAGGTTTGCCCAGTGCGCCGGCCTCAGAGGTGCACGACGTTGAGGTCCGCCCGCCCATGGCTGCCGTCCGTGTGCTCGTTGCGCGGCGGCACGTGGTGCGTCTTGACCAGTTGATCGCCCTGCAGCGTCTCCAGATGGATGTCGAAGCCCCACAAACGGTGCAGGTGCTTGAGCACTTCCTCGGTGGATTCACCCAGCGGCTTGCGGTCGTGTTGCTGATGGCGCAGGGTCAATGAGCGGTCACCGCGTCGATCGATGCTCCAGATCTGCACGTTGGGCTCGCGGTTGCCCAGGTTGTATTGCGCCGCCAGGGTCTCGCGGATCGTGCGATAGCCGTTCTCGTCGTGGATCGCCGGCACCAGCAGTTCGTCGCGCTGGTCGTCGTCCATGATGCTGAACAGCTTCAGGTCGCGGATGACCTTGGGCGACAGGTACTGCAGGATGAAGCTCTCGTCCTTGAAGCTGCTCATGGCGAACTTGATCGTCGACAGCCAGTCACTGCCGGCAATCTCGGGAAACCAGCGGCGATCCTCGTCGTCCGGGTGTTCGCACATGCGCCGTATGTCCCGGTACATGGCAAAACCCAGCGCATAGGGGTTGATACCGTTGTAGTAGGGGCTGTCGAAACCCGGCTGGAACACCACGCTGGTGTGCGACTGCAGAAACTCCATCATGAAACCGTCGGTGACCAGGCCCTCGTCGTAGAGGTCGTTCATCAGGGTGTAGTGCCAGAACGTCGCCCAGCCTTCGTTCATCACCTGGGTCTGGCGCTGGGGATAGAAGTACTGCGCGATCTTGCGCACGATCCTGACGATCTCGCGTTGCCATGGCTCGAGCAACGGCGCGTGTTTCTCGATGAAGTAGAGGATGTTCTCCTGCGGCTCGGCCGGAAACCGGGCGTTGTCCTCCTCGCGGTTCTTGTCGGCGCCCTTGGGGATGGTGCGCCACAGATCGTTGATCTGGCGCTGCAGGTGTTCCTCGCGGTCGGCCTGGCGGCGACGTTCCTCCTCGGCGGAAATCGGATACGGACGCTTGTAGCGATCGACACCGTAGTTCATCAACGCGTGGCAGGAGTCGAGCAGGTCTTCCACGGCATCGATACCATGCCGCTCTTCGCACTTCATGATGTAGGACTTGGCGAACACCAGGTAATCGATGATCGAACTGGCGTCGGTCCAGGTGCGGAACAGGTAGTTGCCCTTGAAGAAACTGTTGTGCCCATAGCAGGCGTGAGCCACCACCAGCGCCTGCATGCAGATGGTGTTCTCTTCCATCAGGTAGGCGATGCACGGATCGGAGTTGATGACGATCTCGTAGGCCAGCCCCATCTGACCGCGCGTGTAGGATTTCTCGGTACTGAGAAAGTGTTTGCCGTAGGACCAATGGTGATAGCCCAGCGGCATGCCGACCGAAGCATACGCATCCATCATCTGCTCGGCCGTGATCACCTCGATCTGGTTGGGGTAGGTGTCCAGCGCATAGCGCTCGGCGATGCGGCTGATTTCCCGGTCATAGGTCTGGATGAGCTCGAACGTCCATTCCGAGCCCGTGGAGATGGGTTGACGCTTCTGCTCTCTGGCGGTCATGTCGCTAACCTGCGCTGGAAGAGTTCACGGAAGACCGGATAGATATCCCCGGCCGACACCAGCTGTTGCTGGGCGAACGTATCGGCGAACGAATCGCTGATGCGCTCGTATTCGTACCACAGCGCCTGATGTTCGCGCGGCGTGATCTCCACATAGGTGTAGTACTGCACGAACGGCATGATCTGCTTGGTGAGGATTTCCCGACAGATGGGCGAGTCGTCGTTCCAGTTGTCGCCGTCCGAGGCCTGGGCGGCATAGATGTTCCATTCGTTGGTCGGGTAGCGCGCCGCCATGATTTCCTGCATCAGCTTCAACGCGCTGGAAACGATGGTGCCGCCAGTCTCGCGGGAGTAGAAGAATTCTTCTTCGTCGACTTCGCGGGCGCTGGTGTGGTGGCGGATGAATACCACCTCGATCTTGTCGTAGTTACGCTTGAGGAACAGGTACAGCAGGATGAAGAACCGCTTGGCGATGTCCTTGGTCGCCTGAGTCATGGAACCGGACACATCCATGAGGCAGAACATCACTGCCTTGGAGCTTGGGTTGGGGTGTTTGACCAGCAGGTTGTACTTCACGTCGAAAGTGTCGAGGAAGGGCACTCGATGGATGCGGGCGCTGAGCTTCTCGATTTCCCCCATCAGGGCCTGGATGTCACCAAAGTTGTCTGGCTCTTCGATCTTCAGGCGTTCGAGTTCGAGTTTGGCCGCCTTGAGCTTGGCGCGGCTGCTGCCCGAGAGCGCGATGCGCCGCGCGTGGGCGGAACGCAGGGTGCGGATGATGTTGATGCGTGAGGGGTTGCCCTCGTTGCTGATCCCGGCGCGTACCGTCTTGTAGGTGTCGGTACCGCTGAGGTTGCGCTTGACCAGGTTGGGCAGTTCGAGGTCTTCGAACATGAATTCGAGGAATTCTTCCTGGGTGATCTGGAACACGAACTCGTCCATGCCTTCGCCGGAGTTGCCCGCCTTTCCAGGCCCTTTGCCGCCACCCCCACCGCCTTGGGGGCGAGCGATGTGTTCACCGGCCGTGAACTCCTTGTTGCCGGGGTGCACCACGGTCTGCTGGCCACCACGGCCGTGATGCAGCACCGGTTCGTCGATGTCGCGACCGGGAATGCTGATCTGCTCGCCGTGTTCCATGTCGGTGATGGAGCGGCGGCCGACCGCTTCTTCCACGGCCTTCTTGATGTGATCACGGTAACGCCGCAGAAATCGCTGGCGGTTCACCGTGCTCTTGTTCTTGCCATTGAGGCGTCGGTCGATCACATAGCTCATTAGGCCTCCGGGCAGCCTGGCTGCAAGCCACAAGTCGAGAGCGGCGAGGCGCCCGGACGGTCATGTCCGTCCGGGCCCTTCGCTGCCTGAAGCTTACCGCGCGATCACTGCGACTTCCTGACCCGCAGATACCACTCGGACAGCAGGCGTACCTGCTTGTCGGTATAGCCACGCTCGACCATGCGAGTGACGAAATCGTTGTGTTTCTGCTGGTCCTCCTTGCTGGCCTTGGCGTTGAAGCTGATGACCGGAAGCAGATCCTCGGTGTTGGAGAACATCTTCTTCTCGATCACCACGCGCAGCTTCTCGTAGCTGAGCCAGGTTGGGTTCTTGCCATTGTTGTTGGCGCGGGCGCGCAACACGAAGTTGACGATCTCGTTGCGGAAATCCTTCGGATTGCTGATGCCGGCCGGCTTCTCGATCTTCTCCAGTTCTTCGTTGAGAGCCACACGGTTGAGGATTTCTCCGGTTTCCGGATCGCGGTATTCCTGATCCTGAATCCAGAAATCGGCGTACAGCACGTAACGGTCGAAGATGTTCTGGCCGTACTCGCTGTAGGACTCCAGGTACGCGGTCTGGATCTCCTTGCCGATGAACTCGATGTAGCGCGGAGCCAGGTATTCCTTGAGGAAACGCAGGTAGCGCTCACGCACCTCGGCAGGGAACTGCTCCTGCTCGATCTGCTGCTCCAGTACGTAAAGCAGATGCACCGGGTTGGCGGCGATTTCGTGTGGATCGAAGTTGAACACCTTGGACAGGATCTTGAACGCGAAGCGCGTCGACAGACCATTCATCCCTTCGTCCACACCTGCTGTGTCGCGGTACTCCTGGATCGACTTGGCCTTGGGATCGGTGTCCTTGAGGTTTTCGCCGTCGTAGACGCGCATCTTCGAGTAGATGTTGGAGTTATCCGGCTCCTTGAGCCGCGACAGGGTGGTGAACTGGGCGAGCATCTTCAGGGTGTCGGGTGCGCAGTGGGCCTTGGACAGCGAACTGTTGAACAGCAGCTTGTCGTAGATCTTGATCTCGTCGCTCACGCGCAGGCAGTACGGCACTTTGACGATGTAGATCCGGTCGATGAACGCCTCGTTGTTCTTGTTGTTGCGGAAGCTGTGCCATTCCGATTCGTTGGAGTGCGCAAGCAGGATGCCGGAGTAGGGAATCGCGCCCAGGCCTTCGGTGCTGTTGTAGTTGCCTTCCTGAGTGGCAGTCAGCAACGGATGGAGCACCTTGATCGGCGCCTTGAACATCTCGACGAACTCCATCAGCCCCTGGTTGGCGCGACACAGGGCACCGGAGTAGCTGTAGGCGTCGGCGTCGTTCTGCGGGTATTCCTCCAGCTTGCGGATGTCCACCTTGCCCACCAGCGCGGAAATGTCCTGGTTGTTCTCGTCCCCCGGCTCGGTCTTGGCCACGGCGATCTGGTTGAGGATGGAAGGATAGAGCTTGACCACGCGGAACTGGCTGATGTCGCCGCCGAATTCAGCCAGGCGCTTGGTCGCCCAAGGCGACATGATGGTACTCAGGTAGCGCTGCGGAATGCCGAAGTCTTCCTCCAGGATCGCGCCGTCCTCGGTGGCATTGAACAGGCCCAGGGGCGACTCGAACACCGGCGAGCCCTTGATGGCATAGAACGGCACCTTCTCGATCAACTGCTTTAGCTTCTCGGCCAGCGACGACTTGCCGCCACCGACCGGGCCGAGCAGGTACAGGATCTGTTTCTTTTCTTCCAGACCCTGTGCAGCATGGCGGAAGTACGACACGATCTGGTCGATGCATTCCTCCATGCCGTGAAAGTCTTCGAAGGCGGGGTAGCGGCGGATCACCTTGTTGGAAAAGATGCGCGACAGCCTGGAATTGGTCGAAGTATCGAGCAATTCGGGCTCCCCGATCGCCATCAGTATCCGCTCGGCGGCGGAGGCGTAGGTGCTACGGTCCTTTTTGCACAGCTCGAGGTACTCCTGTAATGAGAGCTCTTCCTGGCGTGTGGATTCGAAGCGTTGTTGGAAGTGGCTAAAAATACTCATGACGTCACCTCGCTCGATACGTGGAGCCGACGTCGGATCACTCAGTTGATGCTGGCGGTCACCTGAACCCCTTGGTGGCCGTATACCCCCCAGAACACCCATGTAGTCTTTACCGATTGACCCGCGCGCCGGTGTACCGGCTCTCCCCTGTTATGGATGGCCTGAGCTAAAGGATAGTTGGTAATCGGGGACTTCAAGGGCGGATGCGCAATTAAGTGTCGGCAAGGCTTTGCGCCGATGCCGGGAAGGCCCGTGGGGCGCGGCGTCGGCGCACGAAAAAAAAATTCGTCGCGCCTTGCCCGCCGCCGAGGATTCAGGCCTGGCTGGTTTCGCTCGGAAAGGTGGTGCGCCACAACTCGAAGCCACCATCCAGACTGTAGACGTCGGAGAACCCTTGGCTGACCAGATAGGCGGCGGCGCTCTGGCTGGAGTTGCCGTGGTAGCAGACCACGACCAGCGGTTTGTCCAGGTCGGCTGCCTTGATGAAATCGTGCAGCGAGTGGTTGTCCAGGTGCGTGGAGTCGGTGATGTGGCTGGCCGCGAAGGTCTGCGGATCGCGGATGTCGACCACCACGGCGCCCTGTTCGCGTAGGCTGTGGGCTTGTTGCGGAGGGATGCGTTGGAATTCGGTCATGGGCAGGCTCCTGGGCTGGGCATCCATTCTAGCGTTTGTCGCCGGGGGGAGGGAAATCTGCCGCAGGCATCGGTTTGGGTGCAATTGCCCCGCCCTGGTCGGTGCATTGGCATGACAGGCGCACGCCACTGTCGACGTCGAGCAGGGTCATCGCGCCGCCCCATACGCAACCGGTGTCGAGCGCGAACACGCCCGGCGCGTCACAGCGACCTTCCAGGGCCGCCCAATGGCCGAAGATGATCTTGAGGTCGCGGGTCTTGCGCTCCTTGTGCGCGAACCAGGGCGCGTAACCGGGCAGCGCGGTGTCGGCGCCTTCCTTGCCTTTGAGGTCGAGCTTGCCGTCGGCGGTGCAGAAGCGCATGCGGGTGAAGTAATTGGTGATCACACGCAGACGAGCGGCGCCCTGCAGTTCCTTGTCCCACTTGTTCGGCTCGTTACCGTACATGCCATCCAGATAGGGCTGAAACAGGTTGTCGTCACGCAGAGCCGTCTCGACTTCGGCGGCCAGGCGCAGGGCCTTGCGCAGCGACCACTGGGGCGGAATCCCGGCATGAACCAGAACGGTATTGCGTTGCTCATCGTAGTGCAGCAGCTTCTGGCGGCGTAGCCAGTCCAGTAGTTGCGGGCCGTCTGGCGCTTCGAGGATCTCGCGCAGAGTATCGCCGCGCTTGAGTCGTTCGGCGTTGTGGGCTACCGCCAGCAGGTGCAGGTCATGGTTGCCCAGCACGCAGACCACCGACTCGCGTATGGCATACAGATAGCGCAGGGTTTCCAGCGAGCTCGGTCCGCGATTGACCAGGTCACCCACTAGCCACAAGGTGTCTTTCGTCGCGTCGAAGGCGACCCGTTGCAGCAAGCACTTGAGGGGTTCCAGACAGCCTTGCAAGTCACCGACTGCGTACACCGCCATCAGTGCAGAGCTCCCGGCACGGCGAGGCGAAACGGCGCGATTACGGCTTCGAACTGCTTGCCGTCCTCAGCTTGCATCTGATAACTGCCCTGCATGTTGCCCACGGTGGTGGCCATGACCGTACCGCTTGAGTAGGTATGACTCGCGCCTGCAGCAATAAGTGGTTGCTGGCCGATCACGCCCGGACCACGGACTTCTTCGACCTTGCCATCGCCATCGGTGATCACCCAGTGTCGTGATAGCAAGCGAGCGGGCAGTTGTCCGTTGTTGAGCACAGTCACGGTATAGGCGAAAGCAAAACGATGCTGCTCGGGTTGGGACTGTTCGGGCAGGAAACGGGTCACGACGCTGACGTCGATCTGATAGCGAGGATCGGACATGCAAAAGGCCTTGAAAGCGAGAGCGAATGTAGCCGGCGTCGGCCGGTTCAGGTCAGTCTAGGTCAAATAGAGGGCCTGTGGACCACCGGGTGGTCCACGTTAGAGGTCAGAGCGCGTCGCTTCGTTCGGCCAATTGATCGGCCAGGCGTACGAAAGCCGCCAGGTCGAGCTGCTCGGGCCGCAGGCTGCCGTCGACGCCGGCCGCTTCGATCGCCTCATTGGGCAGCAACGCCTTGAGGGTATTGCGCAAGGTCTTGCGGCGCTGGTTGAAAGCTTCGCGGACGACACGCTCGAGCAGGCGGTGATCCTTGGCCGGGTGGGGCAGGGTGGTATGGGGCACCAGTCGCACGATGGCCGAATCGACCTTGGGCGGTGGATTGAACGCACCGGGTCCGACGTTGAACAGGTGTTCGACGCGGCAGTGGTACTGAACCATGATCGACAGACGACCCCAGTCGCCACCGCCAGGCCCTGCAGCCATGCGCTCGACCACTTCCTTCTGCAGCATGAAATGCATGTCGCGAATCAGATGGGCGTTGTGCAGCAGATGGAAGATCAGCGGTGTGGAAATGTTGTACGGCAGGTTGCCGACTACGCGCAGGGTAGCGGGCTCGGCACCCAGACTGGTGAAGTCGAACTTCAACGCGTCGCCCTGGTGCAGACGGAAGTTGTCACGGCCTGCGAACTGCTGATTGAGAATGGGCACCAGGTCCTTGTCCAGTTCCACGACGTCCAGTTGCGCGCCGCTGCCCAGCAGGCCTTCGGTCAGCGCGCCCTGGCCCGGTCCGATTTCCAGCAGGTGTTCACCGGGCTTGGCATGGATCGAGCGAAGGATACGGTCGATAACGCCGGCGTCATGAAGAAAGTTCTGACCAAAGCGCTTGCGCGCCCGGTGTTGGTATTGCTCGGTCATTAAAATGTCTCGGCCATTCGATAGGCGGTGTCGAGGGCGACGCGCAGGCTGCCGGTATCGACCTTGCCGGTCCCGGCCAGGTCGAGGGCGGTGCCATGGTCCACGGAGGTGCGGATGATCGGCAGCCCCAGGGTAACGTTGACCGCCGCGCCAAAGCCTTTGTACTTGAGTACGGGCAGGCCCTGGTCGTGATACATCGCCAGCACCGCGTCGCAATGCTGCAGGTATTTGGGAGTGAAGAGCGTATCGGCAGGCAGTGGCCCGCGCAGATCCATGCCCTCGGTGCGTAGACGCTCCAGGGTGGGCTCGATGATGTCTATTTCTTCGCGACCCAGGTGGCCGCCCTCGCCGGCGTGCGGGTTGAGGCCGCAGACCAGGATGCGCGGGCGAGCCAGGCCGAATTTGCCCTGCAGGTCGGCATGCAGAATGCGCGTGACCCGCTCCAGGCGTTCGGCGGTGATTGCGTCGGCTACGTCGCGCAGCGGCAGGTGAGTGGTCACCAGCGCCACGCGCAGATCGCCGGTGGCCAGCATCATCACTACCTGTTCGGTCGCGGTGAGGTCAGCGAGGAATTCGGTATGCCCGGAAAACGCGATGCCACCGTCGTTGATAACACCCTTGTGCACCGGCGCGGTGATCATGCCTGCGAACAGACCGTCGAGACAGCCTTGGGCCGCACGGGTCAGGGTCTGCAGCACGAACGCGGCATTGGCTGTATCCAGCTCACCTGTACGCACAGGCGCGCCCAGCGGTGTATCCCATACGTACAGGCTGCCAGCGGGCGCAGGATGGTCGGGGAGGGCGTCGGCATCGACTGCCAGCAGACTGACGGCCAGCCCCAGTTGCGCGGCCCGCTCGGCGAGCAGGTCACGACTGGTGATGGCTATCAGGGGATGAGGCTGGGATTGCGCGGCGAGCAGCAGGCACAGGTCAGGACCTATGCCCGCCGGCTCGCCGGGCGTCAACGCGAAACGCTTGGGTGTCACTGTGCAGCCTGGTCGGCGCCAGGCAGCTTGATTTCAACGTAGGCTTCGTCGCGGATCTGGCGCATCCAGGTCTGCAGCTCTTCGTCGTATTTGCGGTTACGCAACACGTTCATTGCCTGCTGATCGCGGGCCTGCTCGGTGTTGTCGGTCGCGCGGCGGCCGAGTACCTGCAGAACGTGCCAGCCGAACTGCGTCTGGAATGGACGCGAGACCGATTCCACTGGCGTCGAGGCCATGGTTTCGCGGAACTCAGGTACCAGCGACTGTGGGTTGACCCAATTCAGGTCGCCACCGTTGAGTGCCGAGCCTGGATCTTCCGAGAAATTCTTCGCCAAGGTGGCGAAGTCTTCGCCGTTCTCGATGCGCTCGTACAGTTTGCGCGCCAGCTCTTCGGTTTGCGCCGGACTGCGAATCTCGCTCGGCTTCAGCAGAATGTGGCGTACGTGCACTTCGTCGACGGTCTGGACGCCGCCGCCGCGCTTGTCCAGCACCTTGAGGATGATGAAGCCCACAGGCGTGCGCACTGGTTGCGTGACATCACCAACCGGCATGGTGCTCAGCATGCGATCGAAAGGTGGTGGCAATTGCGCCGGCTTGCGCCAGCCCATGTCGCCGCCTTCGAGGGCGTTTTCGCTCGACGAGCTGGCAATGGCCAGCTTGTTGAAGTCGGCACCCTGCTTGAGTTGGCGATAGATGTCTTCGGCCTTGCTGGCCGCTGCCTGGATGGCCGCCGAACTGGCGCTTTCCGGAACCTGGATCTGGATGTTGGCCAGGTGCAGTTCCTCGGACAGCTGCATCTTGCCCAGGTCCGAAGCGAGGAAGTTCTTCACTTCCTGCTCCGACACCTGGATGCGCTCGGCCACGCGACGCTGACGCACGCGGCTGATGATCATCTCGCGCTTCACCTGCTCGCGCGCATCGTCATACGACAGGCCGTCATGCGCCAATGCGGCGCGGAACTGCGCGGTCGACATGTTGTTGCGCTGGGCGATGGTGGCGATGGCACCGTTGAGTTCTTCGTCGGTGATGCGAATGCCGGAACGCTCGCCGATCTGCAGTTGCAGATTCTCGACGATCAGGCGTTCCAGCACCTGCTGTTGCAGGACGCTGGCGGGAGGCACGCCACCACTGCCGCCACGCTTGGCGATGGTTTGCTGCACTTCCTTGACGCGCTGGTCGAGCTGACTTTGCATGACCACGTCGTTGTCGACGATGGCCACGACACGGTCCAGCTGTTGCACCGCGGCGTGCGCCGTGGTGCCCAGCAGCATGGCGCCCAGCACGACTGGGCGCAGCAGATCACATAGCTTGGTCTTCACGTTCACGATAACCTTGAATGCCCTTGTCGAGGAAACCCTCAACCTTATTGCCTACCACGCCACCGAGGCCCTTCAGCACGATTTGCAGGAAGATGCCATGGTCGCCTTTTTCGTTCTGCGGGGCGGCCTGGCTGTATTCGTCGTAGTCAACCCAGTAACGGTTGATCAGACGCATCTTCCAGCAGCAGTTGTCGTATTCGAAACCACCGAAGGCTTCCAGCGTGCGGTTGCGGTTGTAGTCGAACTGCCAGCGGCTGATGACGCTCCACTGCGGCACGATCGGCCACATGACCGAGAAGTCATGCTGCTGGATCTTGTAGTAGTCCTTCACGTAGTTCGGATCGCCCGGCTGACCGTAGTCGCCACCGAAGGTCCAGCGACCGGTCGCCGAATCGTAGTGCACGGTGTCGTCGCGGTAGCGATAGCCCAGGTTGACCACCTTGTTGGGGTTGTCTTCAGGCTGGTAGTGGAACATCGCGCTGCCCGAACGAGTGCTGCGGCTGTCTGGATCCCAGTTGAAATCCGAGCTGAAGCGCCAGTCGCGGTTGAAGCGGTATTCGTATTCCAGGGCGTACGGCGAAACGTTGGCCTGTGCATCGTCGCGGGTCTTGAAGTCGACGCCCGGCAGTTGCACTTCGCGATCCCGGAAATACAGGGCCTGACCGACGCTGACACGCTGACGCTCGAAACCGTTGTCTTCGATCCAGCGGCTGGTCACGCCCAGCGACAGCTTGTTCTCGTCGCCCACGCGGTCGGTACCGGTGAAGCGGTTTTCACGGAACAGCGAGCTGTAGCTGAAGGTAGTTTCCGACGTGTCGAACACGGGAATGTCGGTCTGGTCTTCCTCAGGTACATAGAGGTAGAACAGGCGCGGTTCCAGGGTCTGGCGGAAGTTGGTGCCGAACATCTGCGTGTCGCGGTCGAAGTACAGGCCGCTGTCGATGCTGGCGATCGGTACGCCACGGTTCTGCGAGCTGCTGAAACGCTCGTCAGCCAGCAGGGTGTTCTTGCCGCGGCTGTCCAGATCCAGGTCGTACTGGGTGTACATGTACTTGAGCGACGGACGCACGAAGCCCCAGTTCCAGTTCAGCGGGAGGGCCACACCAGGCTCCAGGTTCAGGCGGTTGCCGTTGGCGCGGGCCAGACCCAGAACGTTGTTGTCGATGCGATTCTCGCCGAAACCATCTTCGTTGATGAACGTACCGGTGCGCAGATCACGCTCGAAACGAACAATCTCGCTGTTGTACGTGAAGTCCAGACCACCCGGATGGTAAGGCAGTGCACCGTTGAAGGTGATCTGCGGCATGCGGTTGTACGGAGTGATGTCCGCCACGGTCGCCAGCTTGTACGCCTGAACGTTCAAGCGTGCGGTGTAGGTATCGCCACGATAGGTCAGGGCACCCTGCTGGTTGATCCAGTCGTGGCGCTCGACGCCGATCTGGTCGGACTGCAGGTCCTGGAAGTAGTAGGGATCGCTGATGTCGGTGTAGTCGACTTCGGTGGTCAGACGCGAATCCAGGCCGCCTTTGTGCTGCCAGTTGACCATCCAGCGGGTCTTGTCGTAGTCGGACTGCAGGCGGCGATCGTCGTTCTCGTCATTGAGGTACGCACCGCCGAACTGGCCTTCGCTGGTCTTGGTCAGGTAGCGGAATTCGCCTTCCATCATCACGCCGCGCTTGGCCATGTAGCGCGGATACAACGTGGCGTCGTAGTTGGGCGCCAGGTTGAAGTAGTACGGCGTGACGAGGGTGAAGCCGCTGTCGCTGTCGGTGGCGAAGGACGGCGGGAGGAAGCCGGACTGGCGACGGTCGTCGATCGGGAAGTAGATATACGGCGTGTACAGCACCGGAATATCCTTCACGCGAAGGGTGACGTTGGTCGCGGTGCCGAAACCGGTGGCCGGGTTCAGCGTGATGTTGTTGCCCTTGAGCTGCCAGGCGTTGCTGTCCGGCTCACAGGTGGTATAGGTACCGTCCTTGAGGCGGATGATCGCGTTTTCGGCACGCTTGGCGTACAGCGCACTGCCGCGGATGCGCGACTTGTGCAGCACGTATTCGGCGTTGTCGACCTGGGCCTCGCCGGTGTCGAGCTGGACCTGGGCGTGGTCGCCCACCACCAGCGCACCGTTGTCGCGCAACTTGACGTTGCCGTTGAGCTCGCCACGGTTCTCGGCCTGATGCAGGCTGGCCTCGTCGGCCTCGATCTGCATGCTGCCCTGGCGCATCACCACGTCACCGGCCAGCGAAGCGATCTGCTCTTCGGTCTGGTAGCGAGAAGCCTTGGCGCCGATGAAGGTCGGCGACTCGCTCTTGGGCGTGTTGTCGCTCATGCCGGGACGCACGGGTTCGATGTACGCACCGGAGCAGTACGGTCCGGTTTCGGCCAGTTGCGCGGCAGTCAGCTTGCTGCGCGGTACCCAGTCCAGGTGGCTGTAATCGGCACTGCGCGAGGTCAGGCCACGGCCCTTGCTCTGGGTGACGGCCACCGGGCCGACGGTCTTCTCTTCACGCGAAGAGCCGCCGCCACTGCCTGCCACCGCCGCGCCGTCGTGCACGGGGCGTGGCGGCAACTGCGCAGCCGGGGCCTTGGGGTTGCAGTCCCAGGCACCGGCAGCGGAGACTTGGCAGTCGAATTGCTCTGCAGCAAAGACGAACTGGGTGGCCATGGGTTGCATCACCAGCAAACCGCCAGTGACCAGCAACGGAAATTTTTTACGAAACGCGGGGGATTTCAATGCCATCTTATTAGTCCGGGCTTCCTGCGTGCCATCTTGCCCGCGGGGGGGCCGCACGCCTCTCGATGGTCTGAAAAAGATGCTGGATAATAAAGCATGACCCGCTTGACGGCTAGCGCCGTCGGAGACCCTTGCAATGCCTGATCAAGATGTACGCCTGCAACACCTCAAAACATGGCTCGACGAGCAACTGGAGAAACTCTTCCAGGCTCGTGAATGGGGCGCCGTACCCCCGGCCACGTTGACTGCGGCCAGTAGCGATGCCAGTTTTCGTCGATACTTCCGCTGGCAGGGCCTGGGTCGCAGTTTTATCGTCATGGACGCGCCACCGCCCCAGGAAAACTGCGCGCCGTTCGTGAAAATCGACGAATTGCTGGCGAGCGCCGGCCTCAATGTGCCGCAGATTCATGCCCAGGACCTGGAGCGCGGCTTCCTGCTGTTGAGCGATCTTGGCCACCAGACCTACCTGGACGTGATCGATGCGGACAACGCCGATGCGCTGTTCGCCGACGCCATCGATGCC
The DNA here is from genome assembly GCF_029960215.1 of Pseudomonas sp. PS01301. Classification (NCBI taxonomy): domain Bacteria; kingdom Pseudomonadati; phylum Pseudomonadota; class Gammaproteobacteria; order Pseudomonadales; family Pseudomonadaceae; genus Pseudomonas; species Pseudomonas sp. PS01301. Next base: position 79,981 of record NZ_JASCPM010000015.1, read on the forward strand.
TTGCTGGCACTGCAGAAACTACCGGCCAGCGGCGACCTGCCCAGCTACGACGTGGCGCTGCTGCGGCGCGAGCTGGAACTGTTTCCGGAATGGTACGTTGGCAAAGCCTTGGGCAAACAGCTGGACGCCGAGCAGCTGGCGGCCTGGCAGCGCGTGAGCACGCGCCTGATCGACAGCGCCCTGGCGCAGCCCAAGGTACTGGTGCATCGCGACTTCATGCCGCGCAATCTCATGGTCAGCGAGCCTAATCCAGGCGTGCTGGACTTCCAGGATGCGGTCTATGGTCCGGTTACCTACGACATCACGTGCCTGTTCAAGGATGCTTTCCTCAGTTGGCCCGAGGAACGTGTACAGGCATGGCTGCAGCGCTACTGGGAGCAGGCAGGCGAGCAGGGCATACCGGTGCAGCTGGACTTTGCCGAGTTCTGCCGTGCCAGCGACCTGATGGGCGTGCAGCGCCATCTTAAAGTGATCGGCATTTTCGCCCGTATCTGCCATCGTGACGGCAAACGCCGTTACCTGGCCGACGTACCGCGTTTCTTCTCTTATATAGAAACGGTACTGGCGCGGCGTCCCGAGCTGGCTGAACTGGGTCAACTGTTCAAAAGCCTTGGAGTGTCCTCATGAAAGCCATGATCCTGGCGGCAGGCAAGGGCGAGCGCATGCGCCCGCTGACCCTGACCACGCCCAAGCCGTTGCTGAGCGTCGGTGGCAAACGGTTGATCGAATACCACCTGCTCGCGTTGGCCAAGGCAGGCTTCAACCAAGTGGTGATCAATCACGCCTGGCTGGGCCAGCAGATCGAAGACTACCTGGGCGACGGCGCTCGTTATGGTGTGGCCATCGAGTATTCGCGCGAGACCGAACCGCTGGAAACCGGCGGCGGCATTCGTCAGGCGTTACCGCTGCTGGGTGATGCACCGTTTCTGGTGGTCAATGGCGACATCTGGACTGACTACGATTTCAGCCAATTGCGCGGCCCATTGGCGGGCCAGGCTCATCTGGTACTGGTCGACAACCCGGCCCAGCATCCGCAGGGTGACTTCACCCTGCTCGAAGGCCAGGTGCGCGACCAGCCCGGGCTGACCTACAGCGGCATCGCTGTGCTCGACCCCGAGTTGTTCGACGGCCACGGCGAAACCGCGTTCAAGCTCGCGCCTTTGTTGCGCCGTGCGATGGACGTGGGGCAGGTAACCGGCGAGCACTACCTGGGCCAGTGGATCGACGTCGGCACGCCGCAGCGGCTGAGCGACCTGGATCGACTCCTGGCCGAGCGGGGTTGATATGCTGTGGCCCGCAACGGTAGCCGGCGCAGCGGCAGGTTATGCCATCGCCGACATTCCAGGGGCGCTGCTGGGCCTGGTGCTTGGTCAGGTGCTCGATCGCCACCTCAGGTTGAAGACGTGGGGGGAGTTGCTGGATCGGCTCAAGGGCAAGTCGGTGCTGCGCGACGAAGAGTTGTTGTTCGTGCTGCTGGGTCGGGTGGCCAAGGCCGAAGGCCAGGTGGTGGCGGCGCATATCCAGCAGGCGCGCCTGGAAATGCGCTCTTTGAACCTCAACGAGCAGGCACGTCGCCGCGCCATCGGTGCATTCAATCGGGGCAAGGCGGGGGGTGATCAGTTGCGCGGGCACCTGCTGCGCCTCAAGCATCAACCCAATTCCGCCGAAGGCATGCTGCGTGCCTGCTGGCGGATGGTCTGGGCCGATGGTCGCGCCGGAACCGCTGAACGCGAGCTGGTGGTCACCTGGGGCAAGTGGCTGGGCTGGTCGTCGGCGCGGGTGCAGGGGCTGGGGCAGGACTACGAGCCGCGCCACAGACCGGTGACCAAGCGTGGCGGTGCCTACGAAGAGGCGATGCGTTTGCTGGGAGTGTCCTCGACCACCGAGCCGGATCAGATCAAACGCGCCTACCGGCGCCTCTTGAGCCGACATCACCCTGACAAGCTGGTAGGCAGCGGCGCAACTCCGGCGCAGATTCGCGAGGCGACCGACCGCACCCGTGAGCTGCACAACGCCTACAGCCTGATCCGCGAGCGTCGCGATCTGCGTTGATGGGCCCGGTCTGCTGGCGAGCGCGCAATCATCTACTGTGCGCTCAAGGCACCCTTGACCCGCCGGAACAACTGCTCGGCCTGTGCATCCCTGTCCGGCAGCGACTTGAGCGAAACCTGGGAATACACCGCGCCCTTGTTGCGCTTGCTGGCTTGCAGACGCAGTTGCGCAGCAGCGGCCGCCGCCTGACGATCGCTGTAGAAAATGTCCGTGGTCGGCACCTTGAGCAGTGCGGCCAACTCGTCGATCTGCTGGGGTGCATTGTCCGGCGTGCGCGTGTCCACCAACACCAGTCGCTGGACGTGTGCAGGTTGCCGTTCGGCCATGTAGCGGGTCGCCCAGTAGGCACCGCTGCCATGGCCCACCAATACGATGCTGCGCGAGTTGTGTTGCTGGGCAAAAGCGATGCCTGCTTCGATGCGCGCAAAGATGCGCTCGGCGTCCACCTTCATCGGGTCTTGCAACTGCACCTCGGGGCTGGCCGCTTCGGCATCCTGCGCTGTGGCCTTTTCCACCCCGGCGCCGGCATCCGGCGGCGTCGCCTGGGTTTCGGTAGTCACCGGCAATGGCGGCTTCTCGGCTGGCCTGGCCGAAGGCATCTGGCTGACCAGGTCCGGCAGGCTGAGGCTCAGGCTGTTGAACGCCGCGTCCGGCAACTTGCGCCGCAGCGGCCCCACGCCCTGCGGCCAGTCCGCGGTTTCCCCGGCACCTGGCACGATGATGACCGTACCCTGCGCATCGGCAGTATTGGCCGGACGCCACAGCGACAGAAACTCATCGCTGCCGGCCTGCAACTGTTGCTGCTCGCTGGCAGGCAGTTGACGTTCCAGGGCCTGGGCATCCTCGACGCTGCGCTCAGGCAAAGGTTGACGAACATCCGCCGCATCCTTCGCCGGTACGGCGTCCTCGGCCAGCGCAAGGCCGTGCAGCGGAACGAGCAATGCCAGACAGACCGCTCTGATGTGAACAGCTTTCATCGGTACTTTCCGTCCAGATCAATGATTCTTGTGTTCGACACCGGTTGAAATTCCAAGCCTATAGCTTAGTGCCATCCACGCAAAGGTCGTTCACAGCGAATATTCCCCCTTTGCTCCGCCCTCGGTTCTGCAATGCGTTCCAGCGCGATTCGCCCGCCCATCGCACCTGAGCTACAATGCGCGCCACCGTGATTCCAGCCTGAATAGGTGCGCCATGCAGCCCTTCGCAATTGCCCCGTCCATCCTCTCTGCGGATTTCGCCCGCCTGGGCGAGGAAGTCGATAACGTACTCGCCGCGGGCGCCGATATCGTCCACTTCGACGTGATGGACAACCACTACGTCCCCAACCTCACCATCGGCCCGATGGTCTGCGCGGCGCTGCGCAAGTACGGCATCAGTGCGCCCATCGACGTCCATCTGATGGTCAGCCCGGTCGACCGCATCATCGGTGACTTCATCGATGCGGGTGCCAGCTACATCACCTTCCACCCCGAAGCGACCCAGCACATTGACCGCTCGCTGCAATTGATCCGCGAAGGCGGCTGCAAGGCCGGTCTGGTCTTCAATCCGGCAACCCCGCTGAACCTGCTCGAATACGTCATGGACAAGGTCGACATGATCCTGTTGATGAGCGTCAACCCCGGTTTCGGCGGTCAGAAGTTCATTCCCGGCACCCTGAACAAACTGCGTGAAGCACGCGCTCTGATCGACGCCAGCGGGCGCGACATCCGCCTGGAAATCGACGGCGGCGTCAACGTGGGCAACATTCGCGAGATCGCCGCAGCCGGTGCCGACACCTTCGTCGCCGGCTCGGCCATCTTCAACGCGCCCGACTACCGCCATGTGATCGAGCAAATGCGCACGGAACTGACGCTGGCCCGCTCATGAGCGCCCTGGAGCGGCTGTTTCCCGGCAGCCTGCCTCGCCTGGTGATGTTCGATCTGGACGGCACCCTGGTGGACTCGGTGCCTGATCTGGCAGCCGCCGTCGATACCATGTTGGCCCAGCTGGGCCGTGAGCCGGCCGGGATCGAAGCCGTGCGCGAATGGATCGGCAACGGTGCCCGCGTGCTGGTTCGCCGTGCGCTGGCAGGCGGCATCGATCACCAGCACATCGACGAGGCGGAAACCGAACACGCCCTCGAGCTGTTTTCAGCGGCCTATGCCGCTAGCCATGCCCTGACCCAGGTCTACCCGGGGGTTCACGAAACCCTCAAATGGCTGCACAAGAAACGCGTGAAGATGGCCCTGATCACCAACAAGCCGGAACGCTTCGTCGCGCCCTTGCTGGACCAGATGGGCCTGGGACGCTATTTCAAGTGGATCATCGGCGGCGATACGCTACCCCAGCAGAAGCCCGATCCGGCAGCCCTGTTGTTCGTCATGAAAATGGCCAAGGTCAAGGTGCAGCACGCTTTGTTCGTCGGCGATTCGCGCAGCGACGTGCAAGCCGCCAAGGCCGCGGGCGTGACCTGTATCGCGCTCAGCTACGGTTACAACCATGGCCGACCGATCGCCGAGGAATCACCGGCACTGGTCATCGACGATCTGCGCGCACTGATGCCTGGTTGCTTCGATCCGGCCACTGGGATAACGTTGGCCCACGGCAACTCCCCCGCTCATAGAGATTCCATCGTGGTGGTCACTCGCAAACTCTGGATGAAAGTCATCAAGGCCCTGGCCCGCTGGCGTTGGCGCGCCTGACTTTCCCGTTCCAGCGTTTGCCCACAGACCGTTCGACCCCTCCATCACGAGGCTGAATCATGACCCGCGAAGAATTTCTGCGCCTGGCCGCCGAAGGCTACAACCGTATCCCGATGGCCCACGAAACCCTGGCCGACTTCGACACACCCCTGTCCATCTACCTGAAACTGGCCGACCAGCCCAATTCCTATCTGCTGGAATCGGTGCAGGGCGGCGAGAAATGGGGCCGCTACTCGATCATCGGCCTGCCGTGCCGCACCGTCCTGCGTGTGCACGGCTACCATGCCAGCGTGACCTGCGACGGTGTCGAGATCGAAGCCTGCGATGTCGAAGACCCGCTGGCCTTCGTCGAGACCTTCAAGGCCCGCTACAACGTGCCGACCATCGCTGGCCTGCCACGCTTCAACGGTGGCCTGGTGGGCTATTTCGGCTATGACTGCGTGCGTTACGTCGAGAAGCGTTTGGGCCAGTGCCCGAACCCGGATCCGCTGGGCGTTCCGGACATCCTGTTGATGGTCTCCGATGCCGTGGTGGTGTTCGACAACCTGGCTGGCAAGATGCACGCCATCGTCCTGGCCGATCCTGCGCAGGCCGATGCCTACGAGCAGGCCCGCGACCAGCTCGAAGCCTTGATGGACCGCCTGCGCCAGCCCATCGCGCCGCGCCGCGGGCTGGACTTCAATCGTCCGCAAGCTGCCGACCCGGTGTTTCGTTCCAGTTTCACCCAGTCCGACTACGAAGGCGCCGTCGACACCATCAAGGAATACATCCTGGCAGGCGACGTCATGCAGGTGGTCCCTTCGCAGCGCATGTCCATCGACTTCAAGGCCGCGCCGATCGATCTGTACCGCGCGTTGCGCTGCTTCAACCCAACGCCTTACATGTACTTCTTCAATTTCGGCGATTTCCACGTAGTCGGCAGCTCGCCCGAAGTGCTGGTGCGGGTCGAGGACGACCTGATCACGGTACGGCCGATTGCCGGAACCCGCCCGCGCGGCGCGACCGAAGAAGCCGACCATGCGCTGGAAGTCGACCTGCTGTCGGATGACAAGGAGATCGCCGAGCACTTGATGCTGATCGACCTGGGCCGCAACGACGTGGGCCGGGTATCGGAAGTTGGCTCGGTGAAGCTGACCGAGAAGATGGTCATCGAGCGTTACTCCAACGTGATGCACATCGTGTCCAACGTGACCGGCCACCTCAAGCAGGGCCTGACCGCCATGGACGCCCTGCGCGCCATCCTGCCGGCTGGCACCCTGTCCGGTGCCCCAAAGATCCGCGCCATGGAAATCATCGACGAGCTGGAACCGGTCAAGCGCGGTGTCTACGGCGGTGCGGTCGGCTACTTCGCCTGGAACGGCAACATGGATACCGCGATCGCCATCCGTACCGCGGTCATCAAGAACGGTGAACTGCACGTACAGGCTGGCGGCGGCATCGTGGCCGACTCGGTGCCTGCCCTGGAATGGGAAGAAACGCTGAACAAGCGTCGCGCCATGTTCAAGGCCGTGGCCCTGGCCGAGCAATCGCCAGACTGATACCGGACCCGGCAAGCCAGTGTTCACCGGTTCCAGACAACCGGTGACCCGTCAGCAGATTCGAGAGGTTAAGCACCATGTTGCTCATGATCGACAATTACGACTCCTTTACCTACAACGTCGTCCAGTACCTGGGCGAGCTTGGCGCTGACGTCAAGGTCATCCGCAACGATGAACTGACCATCGCCGAAATCGAGGCCCTGGCCCCGGAGCGCATCGTCGTTTCGCCCGGACCCTGCACGCCCAACGAAGCCGGTGTGTCTCTTGACGTCATTCGCCACTTCGCCGGCAAGCTGCCCATCCTGGGTGTCTGCCTAGGCCATCAGTCGATCGGCCAGGCCTTCGGCGGTGACGTGGTGCGCGCTCGGCAGGTCATGCACGGCAAGACCAGCCCGATCACCCACACCGACCTGGGTGTATTCGAAGGTCTCAGCCACCCATTGACCGTCACCCGCTATCACTCCCTGGTAGTCAAGGCGCAGACCCTGCCCGAGTGCCTGGAGCTGACGGCCTGGACCACACACGAAGACGGCACGGTGGACGAGATTATGGGCCTGCGGCACAAGACCCTGAATGTCGAGGGTGTGCAGTTCCACCCCGAATCGATCCTGACCGAGCAAGGCCACGAGCTGTTCGCCAACTTTCTCAAGCAGACCGGCGGCAGCCGCCAGGGCTAAGGGATACCCATGGATATCAAAAGCGCGCTGACCCGTATCGTCAGCCAGTTGGACCTCAGCACCGAGGAAATGCGCACGGTGATGCTCGACATCATGACCGGCCAATGCAGCGAAGCGCAGATCGGCGCCTTCATGATGGGCATGCGCATGAAAAGCGAGACCATCGACGAGATCGTCGGCGCCGTGTCGGCGATGCGCGAGCTGGCGAGCAAGGTCGAACTGCGGACCTTGGACAAGGTGGTCGACATCGTCGGCACCGGTGGCGATGGCGCCAACATCTTCAACGTGTCCACTGCCTCGGCACTGGTCGTCGCGGCGGCCGGTTGCACGGTGGCCAAGCATGGCAACCGTGCGGTCTCGGGCAAGAGCGGCAGCGCTGACCTGCTCGAAGCTGCCGGCGTCTACCTCAACCTGGACGCCACTCAGGTCGCCCGCTGCATCGACAGCGTCGGCATCGGCTTCATGTTCGCCCAGGCTCATCACAGCGCCATGAAACACGCCGCCATCCCGCGCCGCGATCTGGGCCTGCGGACCCTGTTCAACATGCTCGGGCCCTTGACCAATCCGGCAGGCGTCAAGCATCAGGTGGTCGGTGTGTTCACCCAGGCCCTGTGCCGACCGCTGGCCGAAGTGCTGGCGCGCCTGGGCAGCAAACACGTACTGGTGGTGCATTCGCGCGACGGTCTGGACGAGTTCAGCCTGGCCGCGCCAACCTTCGTCGCCGAGCTCAAGGATGGCGAAGTCACCGAATACTGGGTCGAGCCCGAAGACCTGGGCATCAAGAGCCAGAGCTTGCACGGGTTGGTGGTCGACAGCCCGGCGGCTTCGCTCGAATTGATCCGCGATGCGCTGGGTCGACGCAAGACCGAACATGGCGAGAAAGCCGCCGAAATGATCGTCCTCAATGCCGGCGCAGCGTTGTACGCCGCCGATGTGGCGAGCAGCCTGCAAGAGGGCGTGGCCATGGCGCACGATGCCTTGCATACCGGCCTGGCCCGCGAAAAGCTCGAGGAGCTGGGTGCCTTTACCGCTGTATTCAAGCAGGAGAACGAAGCATGAGCGTGCCTACGGTGTTAGAGAACATACTGGCGCGCAAGGCGCAGGAAGTGGCCGAGCGTCGCGAACGAGTCGGCCTGGCCGAACTCGAGCGCCTTGCCGCCGCAGCCGATGCGCCGCGTGGTTTTGCCCAGGCCTTGATCGCCCAGGCCGCTTCGAAGAAGCCAGCGGTCATTGCCGAGGTCAAGAAAGCCTCGCCCAGCAAAGGTGTCATCCGCGAGCACTTCGTACCTGCCGACATCGCCGCCAGCTACGAGAAAGGCGGCGCTACCTGCCTGTCAGTGCTGACCGACATCGACTATTTCCAAGGGGCCGACCTGTACCTGCAACAGGCGCGCGCGGCCTGCCAGCTGCCGGTGATCCGCAAGGACTTCATGATCGACCCCTATCAGGTGGTCGAAGCGCGCGCATTGGGGGCGGACTGCATCCTGTTGATCGTCTCGGCGCTGCAGGATGCGCAAATGGCCGAGCTTGCCGCTGTGGCCAAAGGCGTCGGCCTCGACGTGCTGGTCGAAGTCCACGACGGCGATGAGTTGGAGCGCGCACTGAAAACCCTGGACACCCCGCTGGTCGGCGTCAACAACCGCAACCTGCACACCTTCGACGTCAGCCTGGAAACCACGCTCGATCTGCTGCCGCGTATCCCGCGCGATCGCCTGGTGATCACCGAGAGCGGCATCTTCAACCGCGCCGACGTTCAGTTGATGGAAATCAACGGGGTCTACTCGTTCCTGGTCGGCGAAGCGTTCATGCGCGCCGAAGATCCAGGCACGGAACTGCAGCGCCTGTTCTTCCCCTGATCCAACGGCCGTCTGGGCCTTCACTTCGCACGAGTCTCGCCCCATGCTTCAGCATTTGCCTACGGAACAGGGTTTGCGCGCCGAGCAGGATCTGCTCGGCAGTGTGTGCAAGGGTGAGCAGGCGTGGGGCCTGCTGTTCTGGTGCCCGACCGATCGCACCTTGGTGATGCCGCGACGCATGAGCCGCCTCGATGGCTTCGAGCAGGCCAGCCTCGCATCGGCTGCCAGCGGCTGGCCCGTGCTGCTGCGCGAGACCGGCGGCGAACCGGTGCCACAGTCGCCCTCGACGATCAACGTCGCGCTGGTGTATGTGGCCCCGCAGCAGGAAGGCGACCAACACCGTATCGAAACGGCCTACCGCCGCCTGTGCCAGCCCTTGCTCGACGCCCTCGAGCGCCTGGGTGGCAGCGCGTCACTGGGCGAAATAGAAGGCGCCTTCTGCGATGGCCGCTTCAACGTCAATCTCGACGGCCGCAAATGGGTGGGCACTGCACAGCGCTGGCGCCAGGGTCTGAGCGGCACGCGTCCGGTGGTATTGGTTCACGGAGCGATGTTGATGGAGGACGAGCGCGAATCGATGGCGGCCGCCGTCAATCTGTTCAATCAGCAGTGTGGGCTGGAGCAGCGCGTCAAGGCTTCCAGCCATATAGCACTGCACGAGCGTCACCCCGCCTCGGATCTGATCGACGAGCTGCAAATCGTCTATACCCGAATGCTGACGGCACTGGTCTGAGCCTGACGGTCAGCGGGTGCCGTACACCACCATGGTCTTGCCCTTAACGTGGACCACGCTGCGCTCTTCCAGGTCCTTGAGAACCCGGCCAACCATTTCCCGTGAACAACCCACGATGCGGCCGATTTCCTGACGCGTGATCTTGATCTGCATGCCGTCGGGGTGGGTCATCGCGTCGGGCTGCTTGCACAGATCCAGCAAGCAACGAGCTACCCGCCCGGTCACATCGAAGAACGCCAAATCGCCCACCTTGCGCGTGGTGTCGCGCAGACGTTGCGCCATTTGCCCACACACGGCATAGAGCATGTCCGGCTCCTGCTGAGCCAACTCGCGAAACGCCGCATAGCTGATCTGCACCACTTCGCATTCGGTCCTGGCGCGTACACAGGCATCGTGTGCCTGTGTGCTATGGACTGATTGAAAAAGGCCCAGCTCGCCGAAGAAATCTCCGGGATTGAGGTAGGCAATCACCAACTCCCGACCTTCCTCGGCCTCGATCATCACCGTCGCCGAGCCTTTGAGAATCAACGAAAGGGTGTCATCCCGTGCACCGGCCGCGATCAGCGTAGTCTTCGCGGCAAATCGATGGCGCTGACCTTGCGCAAGCAGCTTTTCGAGGTTCTTGATCTTGTGCGCGGCAGCAGTCATGGCTTGGTTCCGGAAAGGGCAATCGATCTTGCATGAATCACGGCAATACGCCAGTACATTGGCGTCAGCTTATCAGACACATAGTGGGGTCACACGGCATTTGACTGCAGAACGTGGGATTTGACCGTTTCGACCTCGCGAATTGTTACAGGTGCGCTGTGTTAAGCTCACCCGCTTTATGAACACGGGAGTCCGGAAAGATGAAGGCGCGTATTCAGTGGGCCGGCGAGGCCATGTTTCTGGGCGAGTCGGGTAGCGGCCATGTCGTGGTCATGGACGGACCCCCCGAGAGCGGCGGCCGCAACCTCGGCGTTCGCCCCATGGAAATGCTGCTGCTGGGCCTGGGCGGCTGCAGCAACTATGACGTGGTCAGCATCCTCAAGAAATCGCGCCAGCCCATCGAAAGCTGCGAAGCCTTTCTGGAGGCCGAACGCGCCACGGAAGACCCGAAAGTCTTCACGAAGATCCACTTGCACTTCGTGGTCAAGGGCCGCGGCCTGAAAGAAGCTCAGGTCAAGCGTGCAGTGGAGCTGTCGGCGGAGAAGTATTGCTCGGCATCCATCATGCTGGGTCGCGCTGGCGTGGACATCACCCATGACTACGAAATCGTCGAACTGGGCTGACTTTGAAAACAAGTAAAAAGGGCGCTCATCGAGCGCCCCTGTTCTATCTGCTGCAAACAATCAAATCCGGTAGGTGCTCTTGGTCATGACCTTGGCCACCAGGCTCATGCCAAAGCGCAACGGTGCCGGAAACCTGGCCCCACCAGCGTCGAGCGCCGATTCGGCATGGGCTTGTTCATCACTGCGCATCTGCGCCAGGATCGCCCGCGACTTGACGTCTTCGGCAGGCAGTTGCAGCAAGTGCTCGTCCAGATGCTTGACCACCTGATGCTCGGTCGCCGCCACGAAACCCAGGCTCACCCGGTCGCTGATGACGCCCGCTACCGCGCCGATACCGAACGACATGCCGTAGAACAACGGATTGAGCACGCTGGTATGGCTGCCCAGTTGCCGAATGCGCTGCTCGCACCACGCCAGGTGGTCCACTTCCTCTTCGGCCGCATGCTCCATGGCCTTGCGCACCTGGGGCAGCTTCGCGGTCAGGGCTTGTCCTTGATATAGCGCCTGAGCGCAGACCTCACCGGTGTGATTGATACGCATCAGGCCGGCCACGTGCCGACTCTGCTGCTTGTCCATCGTCACCTCGGGCTGGACGAGCGCCGGCGAGGGGCGCGATGGATGTCCGCTGAACGGTAACAGCGTGCGCATGGCCGTATCGGCCTGCAGCAGCAAACGATCAATGGGCGAGTAGTGACGCTGGGTAGCCATGGGCACCTCCGTTGAAAACCTGGCCTGCATGAATGCCGCTCAACCGGGCGGCCAGTTCATCTGGCGCTGTCCCATTACATGCATGTGTATGTGGTAGACGGTCTGACCGCCCAGTTCGTTGCAGTTCATGACCACCCGAAAGCCCTCTTCGCAGCCTAGTTCCTTGGCCAGCCGCTGGGCGGTGAACAGGATATGTCCAGCCAGGCCCTTGTCGTCTTCGGTCAAGTCGTTGAGCGTGCGGATGGGTTTTTTCGGGATCACCAGAAAATGCACCGGGGCCTGTGGCGCGATATCGTGGAAGGCCAGTACCTGGTCATCCTCGTAGATGATCTTGGCCGGAATCTCCCGGTTGATGATCTTGGTAAACAAAGTATCCACAATGCATCTCCATGGCAGTCGAAGGTTCAGTGTACTGAGGCTTGTGCCCAGCGCCCAGCCTTGCCGGCTTCAATGGGGGGCGAAAGCCTTGTTGATCCATCCACTCACGATGCGCGTCAGCCACCGTGAGCCCAGCCGCGGAGCCCTGGCCAGCCAGGCATTACGCTGCCCAGGCACGATCACCGCGCGATTGCGGGCCAGCGCTCGTACCGTCTGCAGCGCTACCTGCTCGGGGTCCAGCACCTGCGAGCTGTTCGCCAGGCGCGGAATGCGCCTCTGGCTGGAGCGTACCGGTCCAGGACACAGCACCGAAACCTTCACCCCGGTCTGCTTGAGTTCCTCGCGCAGCCCTTCGGAAAAATGCAGCACATAGGCCTTGCTCGCCGCATAGCTGCTCATCCATGGGCCGGGCTGGAAGGCGGCCAGTGAGGCGACATTCAGGATCTGCCCACCACCCTGCACGGCCATTGCATTGCCCAAGGCGTGACAGAGGCGGGTGAGGGCTAGAACGTTCAGTTCGATCAGATCCTGTTCCTGGCTCCAGTCCTGAGCCAGAAAGTGCCCATAGGAGCGTACGGCTGCGCAGTTCACCAACAGGTCGATCTGGCGTTCGCTTTCTTCAAGCTCCAACAGAAACCCCGACAGCCGCAGGGGTTCGCCCAGGTCGCAGGCACGAAACAATACTTCCACACCAAAGCGCTGCGTCAGTTCAGCGGCAATGATTTCAAGCTGGTCACGCTGGCGCGCTACCAGAAGCAGGCTGCGCCCACGCCTGGCCAGGGCTTCGGCCATGGCCAGGCCCAAGCCTGCCGACGCGCCTGTGATCATGGCATAACGGGTCATCGAATTCTCCATACCCCCGCCAGGCAAGCTGGCGCGGTTTCATATGGACATTCTACCGCGCGCGTTCACGTTTGGGCTCACAGCTTGTGCGTGACCTCAGAACGGCTTGACCACCACCAGGATCACAACGGCCAGCAGGATCAGCACTGGAATTTCGTTGAACCAGCGGTAGTACACATGGCTGCGTTTATTCTCGCCACGTGCGAAGCGCTTCATCTGCGCACCGCACACGTGATGGTAGCCGGTCAGCAATATGACCAGGGTCAGCTTGGCATGCATCCACCCCTGGCTCATCCAGCCCGGCGACAGTGCAATCAGCCAGATACCGAAGACGAACGTGGCGATCATCGCCGGGGTCATGATGCCGCGGTAAAGCTTGCGCTCCATGACGGCAAAGCGTTCGCGGCTGACGGTGTCCTCGCTCTGTGCGTGGTAGACGAACAGACGAGGCAGGTAGAACAGCCCGGCAAACCAGCAGACAACGCTGACGATATGCAGAGCCTTGATCCATAGATAAAGCATTTTCGGTCTTCTCAGGTTCACGGTAGCGTCGATAGTAGAGTCTGTCGGCGTTCGCGTCATCTCAACGGTTGTGACTCACGCCCCAGGCCCCTATCATCGAAGGCTTTCCAGTCGCATCGTGAAGAGGGCAGTGTATGGTCAAGGTCGGTATCGTCGGCGGCACGGGTTACACCGGAGTCGAACTGCTACGTCTGCTGGCGCAGCATCCGCAGGCGCAGGTAGAGGTCATCACCTCCCGATCCGAGGCTGGCCTGCCGGTTGCCGACCTGTACCCCAACCTGCGCGGTCACTACGACGGCCTGGCGTTCAGCGTCCCGGACATCAAGACCCTGGGTGCCTGCGACGTAGTGTTCTTCGCCACGCCCCACGGTGTCGCCCACGCCCTGGCCGGCGAGCTGCTGGCGGCGGGTATCAAGGTCATCGACCTGTCCGCCGACTTCCGCCTGCAGGATGCCGATGAATGGGCCAAGTGGTACGGTCAGCCGCACGGTGCGCCCGAGCTGCTGGCCGATGCCGTCTATGGCTTGCCCGAGGTCAACCGCGAGCAGATCCGCCAGGCGCGCCTGATCGCCGTGCCAGGCTGCTATCCGACGGCCACCCAGCTGGGCTTCCTGCCGCTGCTCGAGGCTGGACTGGCCGACAACACGCGTCTGATCGCCGACTGCAAGTCGGGCGTCAGTGGTGCGGGGCGCGGCGCCAGCGTAGGTTCACTGTTCTGCGAAGCTGGCGAAAGCATGAAGGCCTATGCGGTCAAGGGCCACCGTCACCTGCCCGAAATCACCCAAGGCCTGCGTCGGGCCGCCGGTGGTGAGGTGGGTCTGACCTTCGTCCCCCACCTCACGCCCATGATCCGCGGTATCCACTCCACACTGTATGCCACGGTCGTCGACAAATCGGTCGATCTGCAGGCGCTGTATGAAGAACGCTACGCCGATGAACCCTTCGTCGACGTCATGCCGGCCGGCAGCCACCCCGAAACCCGCAGCGTGCGCGGCGCCAACGTCTGCCGCATCGCCGTGCACCGCCCCCAGGGTGGCGACCTGGTGGTCGTGCTTTCGGTCATCGACAACCTGGTCAAAGGCGCGTCGGGCCAAGCCGTGCAGAACATGAACATCCTGTTCGGTCTGGACGAACGCTTCGGTCTGTCCCACGCCGGCATGCTGCCCTGACCATTTCCGCAGCATCGCCCAGAGGCCTGCATTGCGGGCCTCTTTGCTTTAGCCACTGGCTAATTCTTGACCATTTTCGTAGGAGAAGAGGATAATGCCGCCATTGAGCATTATGACGGCGTACGCCGGGAGAACTTCTACATGAGCGTCGAATCCTTTACCCCCATGGCTTTGCAATTCACCCAAGGGGCTGCCATCAAGGTCAAGACCCTGGTCGATGAAGAGGGTAACGATCGTCTCAAGCTGCGCGTCTTCGTCACCGGTGGCGGCTGCTCGGGCTTCCAGTATGGCTTCACCTTCGATGAAGATGTCGCCGAAGACGACACCATCGTGGAGCGCGAAGGCGTCAGTCTCGTGGTCGATCCCATGAGCTTCCAATACCTGGCCGGCGCACAGGTCGATTACCAGGAAGGCTTGGAAGGTTCGCGATTCGTGATCAACAACCCCAACGCCAGTACCACCTGCGGTTGCGGTCAGTCCTTCTCGATCTGATCCAGCACCCATGAAAAACGCCGTGCGATTGCACGGCGTTTTGCATTTCAGGCATCCAGCTTCAGGCCGGGTAGATGGCGCCCAACACGCGCAGGCCTCGCGCGCCGGTCACGCTGGGCCGGTTGGCCGCAACGCCTTGCAGGCAGCAATCAGCCAGCCAGGCAAAAGCCATGGCTTCGACCCAGTCCGGATCGACACCCGCCGCTGTCGTACTCTTGACCCGAGTCCCCGACAGCAAGGCTTGCAGTCGCGCCATCAAGGCCTGGTTGTGAGCGCCGCCACCGCACACCAGCAGTGCATGAGTGCTCGGCTGGGCGACACGCAGCGACTGCACGATGCTTTGCGCGGTCAGCTCGAGAAGCGTTGCTTGAACGTCGGCGTCATCGAACGCAGGAAGGCTGTCCAGGTGCCGTTGCAGCCAGCTCAGGTTGAACACCTCGCGCCCCGTGCTTTTCGGGCCGCTGCCAGCGAAGAATGGATCGCTTAGCAGAGCACTCAGCAAATGCGGTTGCAGCGTACCGGTCGCTGCCCAAGCGCCTGCTCGATCATAGTCCTGGCCACGCTTGAGCTGAATCCAGGCATCCATCAGCACGTTGCCAGGTCCGCAGTCGAAACCGCTTACTGGCTGATTGCCGCCGATCAGACTGAGATTGCTGAAGCCACCCACATTGAGCACCGCACGCGCCTCACCTTCGGCACCGAACAGCGCTTCGTGGAAGGCCGGAACCAAGGGTGCACCCTGACCGCCGGCGGCCACATCGCGTCGGCGAAAATCGCCCACGACGGTGATCTGCGTCAGCTCCGCCAACAACGCCGGATTGCCGATCTGTACGGTGAAGCCCCGAGCTGGCTCGTGCCTCACGGTCTGTCCGTGGCTACCAATCGCTCGGATGTCGGCAGATGCAAGATGCTGTGAGGCCAGCAAGGCAGAGATGCCATCGGCTGCCAGTGCTACCCATTGGTTTTCGGCGACGGCAGCTCGAGCGATTTCATCCGGCCCGCTGGCGCACAGTTCCAGTAGCTGGCTGCGCAATGCCTCGGGCATGGGCACGTAGTGTGTTGCCACGAGCCGAGTGGATTGATCCTGCTCGATCAGGGCGATGTCCAGCCCATCGAGACTGGTGCCGGACATGACCCCAAGGTAGTACGCCATGGCTCAGCGCTTGCTCGCCAGCAGGGTGCTGCGCTCTACGTCCATCTTCGCCATCAGCGGCTGGCTCAGCTGGTTGAAGCGCTGTTTCTCGGACTTGGCGATTGGGTCAGCCATCGGCAGCTTCTGGCTCAGAGGATCGACGTGCACGCCGTTTACCTGGAACTCGTAATGCAGATGCGGGCCTGTCGACAGACCGGTGGTACCGATGTAACCGATCACCTGGCCTTGCTTGACGCTGCCACCGGTCTTGATGCCTTTGGCGAAGCCCTGCATGTGTCCGTACAGCGTGGTGTAGCTGTTGCCGTGCTGAATGATCACGGTGTTGCCATAGCCGCCACGACGACCGGCCAAGGTGATCTTGCCGTCACCGGCCGCCTTGATCGGCGTACCGCGCGGCGCAGCATAGTCAACGCCCTTGTGCGCACGGATCTTGTTCAGAATCGGATGCTTGCGGCCCATCGAGAAACGCGAGCTGATGCGGGCAAAGTCCACCGGGGTACGGATGAACGCCTTGCGCATGCTGTTGCCATCGGCGGTGTAGTAATTGCTGTTGCCCTGCTTGTTGGTATAGCGCACTGCGGTATAGGTTTTGCCGCGGTTGGTGAAGCGCGCAGCGAGAATGCCGCCGGTACCGATTACCTTACCGTTGAGTACACGCTGCTCGTAGATGATGTCGAACTCATCGCCCTGGCGAATATCCTGAGCAAAGTCCACGTCATATCCGAAGATGCTGGCCATATCCATAGTCTGGCTATGAGACAGCCCGGCACGCGCCGCTGACTGCGACAGCGAGTTCTTGATCACGCCATGGGCATACGCTTCACGAGTCACCGGCTTGCTGGTTTCACGCTCGAAGGCGAAACCCGTGCCAGCCTTGGTCAGCCGGATGGTGTCCAGGTCGCTGACCTTGCTGTGCAGGCTGAGCAATTCGCCTTCCGGCGACAGTTCGAATTCCAGCAGTTGTCCACGCTTGAGCTGAGTGAACTGTTTGGCCTTCTTGTCACTGCCCATGACGTCGGCCACGGTCGACGCCGGCAAACCGACCTTCTCGAACAGCGTGGAAAGCGTGTCGCCCTTGGCAACCACCACCTGACGATGTCCCGGCTCTTTCTTCGCGGCAGCGACTTCCTTGGCAGCGGGTGCTTCCTTGGTTGCAGCAACGTGGGGGGCTTGATGCTCGGATGGCTGTGCAGCGTGCTCGGTGTCGGTCGAGGCAGGCGTTTCAATCTGGGCGAAGGGTGCAGGGGCTGCCTGTTCGGCGATCGGGGCAACCGGGGTGTCTTGTTCGGCCTCCTTGAGCTGTTCGACGGGAGCCGGCATTTCCAGGCTCATGTTCGTGCGTTTTGCTTCTACATCGCTGGAAGGAAACACCAGCAAGGCAAGGCTGAGGAGGGCGGCCAGGCCGCTGGCAGCCACAAGGTGGCTCTTCGGATAAAGCGGCGGCGCTTTAGGCGGTTGCTTGGTCATAGGTGATTTTTTGACTTTTAAAGATGGAAAGATGAGATGAATGACATGATGAAGATGAAATAACTGTATAAAATATAACCAAAACCCCTCCAAAGCAAGCTCGCAGACGTTTGCTTGGCGCCAATGAGTCACATCTGCGCCCGCGCCTTGTATTTGACCGGTGATCTTGTATCGTTGAGCCTTTTGAATCCGAGCGTTGTAGGACCTTATATGAAGTCTGTTGAAGAGCAGCTGGCGCTGATCAAGCGCGGCACTGAAGAGGTGCTGGTCGAATCCGAACTGGTCGAGAAGCTCAAGCGCGGTCAGCCCCTGCGTATCAAGGCAGGCTTCGATCCCACCGCGCCGGATCTGCACCTGGGCCACACCGTGCTGATCAACAAGCTGCGGCAGTTCCAGGAGCTGGGTCACCAGGTCATCTTCCTTATAGGTGACTTCACCGGCTCCATCGGTGACCCCAGTGGCAAGAGCGCCACACGTCCACCGCTGACGCGTGAGCAGGTGCTGGAGAATGCCGAGACCTACAAGGCCCAGGTGTTCAAGATCCTGGATCCTGCCAAAACAGAAGTGGCGTTCAACTCCACCTGGATGGACGTCCTCAGCCCAGCTGACTTCATTCGCCTGGCTTCGCAGTACACCGTGGCCCGTATGCTCGAGCGCGATGATTTCGACAAGCGCTACACCAGCAACCAGCCGATCGCGATTCACGAGTTCCTCTATCCTCTAGTCCAGGGTTATGACTCCGTTGCCCTGCGGGCAGACGTCGAGCTGGGCGGTACCGACCAGAAATTCAACCTGTTGATGGGGCGTGAGCTGCAGCGCTCTTATGGTCAGGATGCCCAGTGCATCGTCACCTTGCCGTTGCTGGAAGGCCTGGACGGTGTCAAGAAGATGTCCAAGTCGCTGGGCAACTACGTGGGCATTCAGGAAGCGCCCGGCATCATGTACAGCAAGCTGGTGTCCATTCCCGATGCACTGATGTGGCGTTACTTCGAGCTGCTCAGCTTCCGCAGCATGGATGAGATCGACGCTTTCAAGGCGGATGTGGAAGCCGGTGCCAATCCGCGTGACATCAAGATCAAGCTGGCCGAAGAGATCGTTGCGCGCTTCCATGGCGAGGAAGCGGCACACAGCGCCCATAAGGCAGCGGGCAACCGCATGAAGGATGGTGAGCTGCCAGAAGATTTGCCGGAAGTGGATGTCGCAGCCGCTGAAGACATGCCTATAGCGGCTATCCTTAATAAGGCAGGGCTGGTCAAGAACGCCGCAGGCGCGCGCGATCTGCTCAATGCCGGAAGTGTCCGCGTCGACGGTGCTGTGGTAGACCGCGCATTCATCTTCCCGCTGGGCGCAACCCATGTCGTACAGGCCGGCAAGAAGGCTTTCGCCCGCATTACGCTAAAAATCGAATAATTCAAAACAAGGGCTTGACGGCGAATTCGAAGTGTCTATAATTCGCCCCACTTCCGGCGCAGCCGAAACGATAAACGCCTTGTTAATCAATGAGTTAGTCGTTCAGGCAGTAAGGAAGTTCTTCGATCTTAAAGGTCGAAAGCGGTGAAAAAGGCAGTTGACAGCGGTTTGAAACGCTGTAGAATTCGCCTCCCGCTGACGAGTGATCGAAGTGAGTCAAGTGTTTGAAGTTGTTCAGGTTTCTGGAAAAATACTTCGAAATAAACGCTTGACAGAATATGAGGTTGGCGTAGAATGCGCGCCTCGGTTGAGACGAAAGAATCAACCCACCGCTCTTTAACAATTGAATCAAGCAATTCGTGTGGGTGCTTGTGAGTTAAGACTGTTAGTCAACAAGATTATCAGCATCACAACTACTCCGCGAGAAATCAAAGAGTTACCTCGATCCTTCGGGTTCGAGTTTGCGATTGCTGAGCCAAGTTTATAGGGTTTTCTCAAAACCCGATTGCAGTATTGAACTGAAGAGTTTGATCATGGCTCAGATTGAA